>NZ_PQHY01000039.1:0-59058 GCF_003385175.1 Amycolatopsis ruanii | reverse complement strand
CTCCGGTGACAACCGCTTCTCACTCTTACGTGGAGTCACAGCCCCAGATGTCATCACTCACAGTGCCCATCCCGCCGGACCTCAGCCCGGCGTGTCGGGCCAGAAACACCGATCTTGAAACAGTCCCCCCGTCGTCGACCTCGATCCAGATCTCGCGGGCGGCGGGTCGTGAGGTGCGGGCGGAGACGGCTTTCATCCGGTTGGTTTTCGACGGTGAGGGTCGCACTGTCTTGGTCCAGCCGGACTTGCAGATCGTGTCGTCGATGCAATCCTGGGTGACGTCGGAGTTGATGGCGCCCGGTGCGCAGGGCGGGTCGGGCAGCGGCTGGCCGTCACGGGAGCCGACGGTGCAGCTGCCCGACGCGGGCATTGCCGCGTTCGGATCACCGGCCGGGAGCCCACCCGCCGCCTCCGGCGCCGTCGTCTTGGCCGGTGGCGGCGGGCTGAGCCAGGGGCTTGCAGCCCGACACGACGGCCACAGCGGCGATTGCGACGGCCACGGGTGCCACCGTGCGGAAGCGGTAGCTGGTCACGTTCGGGACGAGCAGCTACCACCACTCATCTGGGGGCTTCGGGCTGGTGAGCCTGGGCCGCGGCGCTGAGCATGACAGACAAGGCGGTGCTGGTTCCGCCGGTCGAGCTGATGGCGCCTCGGCTTGACGGGGGCTGGAGGCGCCGGATAACGCGAGGCCGGACCATCAAGTCGGTGACGTGCGATCACAAGCCAGTGGCTCCCCCACCCGGAGCGGGTGGGGGAGCCACTGGAAAGAAGAACAGCAGGTGCTCAGACCAGGCGCACCAGGTCGGCCTGCGGGCCCTTGGCGCCCTGGCTGACCTCGTAGGACACCGCCTGGGCCTCCTCGAGGGAGCGGAAGCCGCCGCCTTCGATCGCCGAGTAGTGCACAAACACGTCCGGGCTGCCATCGGCGGGGGCAATGAAGCCGAAGCCCTTTTCCGAGTTGAACCACTTCACGGTTCCGTTGGTCATGTCTTCTCCTTCTGGGAGCTGGGATGACGGGCCACCGCACTCTGCGAAGACCCGGGCCGGGGGATCTCAGACGGCGGCTTACTCCAGCTACAACCGAAGAAAGAAGCTCGCCCGCATCAACATCCTGCGAGCGTGCACAAACACGAACCCAAGAATTACAACGACCACCAATGACCTTACACGCCTGGAGTGGGCACCATCCCGCAGGGTCACGCAAGAGATCTGGTGGACGACCGGCGGCTGGTGCCCGGCGGCGCCAATCTCCCTGCCAACGGCGCGGGGCGACACGGCGAGCAGGCACGGAAGGTCTGCGCAACTAGCGTGCGGTGAGCCCGCAGGCGAGGGTGACGGTGGTGCCGTGCTCGGTGCCGGTGATGCTGGCGTGGTCGGCGAGCGCATCGATGAGGGCCAGGCCGCGGCCCCCGTCGGGGCCAGGCCCGGCAGCCGGCGGTTGCCACTGGCCATGGTCGGTGACCGTGATCTGCAGGGCGCCATCGTCCTGGCGGGCGTGCAGCGCGACGATGCCGGTAGCGCCTTCGGGGTAGGCGTGCTCGATGGCGTTGGCCAGTGCCTCATGGACAGCGAGCTCGACATCGGCGGTGAGCTGCGGTGGCACCCCGTGGACGTCGGCCCAGCGGCGCACGGCGTGGCGCAGGCCGGGCACCTCAGCCGCCCGGGCCGGTCGGCGCGCACGCAGGTCCCGGGACCGGTCTTCTCCGACGTCCTGGGGCATGCACGCTATACCCCCGAAGGAGGCGAGGTATTCACCCACAAGGTCTTCGGCGAGGCGGGTCAGGGCCGATGGGCTCCGACCAGGCGGAGTGCGAATTCGCTGTACTGCCACACCACGGCGTCCTCCGGGTGCTCGCCGTCGGCGCGGTACCAGACCGCGACGCCCATGCCGAGGTCGAGGATCGCGTAGGAGGCCAGGCGCACCGAGTCGACCCGGAAGACCCCGGCGTCGACCCCGGCCTGCACGACCGCCCGGAAGCACGCCTCGTACTCGGCGCGCAGGTCGAGGACGCGGCTGCGGTGCGGTTCGGTCAGGCCGCGGATCTCCCGGGTGCCCACGAACGCTTCGAGCCGGTGCCGCGCGTGGTAGCGGACGTGGGCCTCGGTCGCCCGCCGCAGCCGCTCGACCGGGTCGGTCACGTTCGCCACGGCCGTCCGGTGCGCGGCGAGCAGGTTCTCCATCGTCGCGACCATGATCCGCGCAAGCAGGTCTTGTTTGGAGGCGACGTGCTTGTACAGGCTGGGGGCGCGCATGCCGACCGCCGCGCCGATGTCGCTCATCGTCGTGGCCTCGAAGCCCTTGCGGGTGAACAGCTCGAGTGCGGCGTCTCGGATGTCACCGAGCCGGTCCACGGGCACCTCCCTCCGCCGGGCTAACAAATCATAGCCGAGTGAGCCGACGCACCTTCCTGCCAACCGGGCAGGGCCTATAGTTTCGGCTAATGGTCATTAGCCGAGTGGAGGTGCCATGGCTGTCGACCTCGCACAGGGGCCGGACGTCGCCGAACTGGCGCGGCGCACCGCGGAGTTCGTGCGCGAGCACGTGATTCCGGTCGAGGAGGAGCACGACGGCGTCGTGCCCTCCGACGACGTGCGCGTGCGGCTGCAGCGTGCGGCGAAGGAGGCGGGGGTGTTCACCCCGCACGTGGGCGCCGAGTTCGGCGGGCACGGGCTGGACATGCGCGGGCGGGCCGCGGTGTTCGAGGAGGCCGGATACTCGCTGCTGGGCCCGCTCGCGTTGAACATCGCCGCGCCCGACGAGGGCAACATGCACATGCTGGAGGCCATCGCGACCTCCGAGCAGAAGGAGCGCTACCTGCGCCCCCTCGCGAGCGGGGAGGTCCGGTCCTGCTTCGCGATGACCGAGCCGGCGCCCGGCGCGGGGTCCGATCCGGCGGCGCTGACGACCCGGGCGGAGCGGGTGGACGGCGGCTGGCGCATCAACGGCCGCAAGTGGTTCATCACCGGGGCCGAGGGGGCCGGGTTCACGATCTGCATGGCCCGCACCTCCGGCGAGCCTGGCGACGCGGGCGGCGCGACGATGTTCCTGGTCGACGAGGACAACCCGGGACTGCGGGTGGCCAGGCACATCGAGACCCTGGACGAGAGCCTCTACGGCGGGCACATCGAGCTGGAGTTCGACGACTGCGTGGTGCCCGACGAGGCGGTGCTCGGCGAGGTCGACCAGGGCTTCCGCTACGCGCAGGTCCGGCTCGGCCCGGCGCGGATGACGCACTGCATGCGCTGGCTGGGCATCGCCCGGCGCGCCCAGGACATCGCGGTGGCACGCGCGGCGGAGCGGCGGCTGTTCGGCTCCCGCCTCGGCGACCTGGGCATGGTGCAGCAGATGATCGCCGACAACGAGATCGACATCGCGGCCTCGCGTGGGCTGCTGCTGCGTGCCTGCTGGGAGCTGGACCAGGGCGAGCACGCGTCGCAGTCCACCTCGATCGCCAAGACCTTCTGCGCCGAGGCGATCTGGCGCGTCGTCGACCGGTCCATCCAGATCTGCGGTTCCCTCGGCGTCTCCGGCGACCTGCTGCTCGGCCGGTTCCTGCGCGAGGTCCGGCCGTTCCGCATCTACGACGGGCCGTCGGAGACCCACCGCTGGGCCATCGCGCGCCGGGTGCTGCGCAGGCACGAGAGGATCCAGAGTGGACGGTCTTGACCTCCCCGCGCTCGACGAGTTCTTCGCCCGCAACGTGCCGGGCTTCGCCGGGAGCCTGTCCGCCGAGATGCTGCAGGGCGGCCGGTCGAACCTGACCTACCTGCTCACCGACGGGCGCACGCGCTGGGTGCTGCGCCGTCCGCCGCTGGGCGGGCTCACGCCCTCGGCGCACGACATGGGCCGCGAGTACCGGGTGGTGGCCGCGCTGCGGGACTCCGGCGTGCCGGTGGCGCGCGCCGTCGCACTCGCCGATGCCGACGTGCTCGGAGTGCCGTTCTCGGTGGTGGAGCACGTCGACGGCGTCGGTCTCGCGCCAGCTCGCGCCGGCACCGCCGGCCGCCTCCGGCACGGCGAGCGCGGCGCACCCGATCTCGCCGGCGAGCAGGGTCCACAGCTCACGGTCCGTGGTCTCGGCGGATTCGGTCCTCGCCAGCACCGCGTCCCACGGACTGCGTTTCTCCAGCAGAGCACGCACGCTCGCCCGCAGGTCCTCCTCGATCTCGGAGTACAGCAGGTTACCGGTACGCGGTGTCGCATCGGTCATCGCGGCAGGTCCTTCCACGCGGTGTCCTTGTCCACTCTCGGTTCGGCAGGCAGTCCGAGCACACGTTCGGCGATGATGTTGCGCATGATCTCCGAGGTGCCACCCTCGATCGAGTTGCCCTTCGCCCGGAGGAACCGCCACCCGGCGGGACTCTCGGCAGGTGAGACGAGCACCGGCCGCCGCGTCGTGTAATCGGTGTAGCGCGATCCCTCCGCGCCGAGCAGATCCAGCTCCAGCGACGAGATCTGCTGGTTGAGACGGGCGTAGGTGAGCTTCGCGCCGGACCCCTCCGGGCCCGGCATTCCCGCAGCCTGTTGCTGCCGCAACCGTTCGGCGGTCAGACGGGCCACCTCGGCCTCCACCCAGAACCGGGTCACCTGGTCGAACGCACCCGGCGTGCGCACGTCCGGGCGCTCCCGCCAGACGCGCAGCAGTTCACCGATCGCGCCGCTCTCCCGCGGGATGGTGCCCGCCCCGATCGTGACCCGCTGTTCATCAACGTGTTCTGGGTGACCGCCCAGCCCTGGCCGACCTCGCCCAGCCGTTGCTCGTCCGGGATCCGGACGCCGTCGAGGTAGACCTCGTTGAACTCGCTCTCCCCCGTGATCCGCCGCAAGGGCCGCACATCGACGCCCGGCGCGTGCATGTCGCACACGAAAAACGTCAGTCCACGGTGCTTCGGCTGACCGGGATCAGTGCGGGCGACCAGGATCGCCCAGGCTGCTTCGTGGGCCAGCGAGGTCCACACCTTCTGCCCGTTCACCACCCAGTCGTCCCCGTCCCGCTTGGCGCTGGTGGCGACGTTCGCCAGGTCCGATCCGGCGCCGGGCTCGCTGAAGAGCTGACGCCAGATCTCCTCGCCCGTCCACAACGGGCGCAGCCACCGTCGCTGCTGTTCGGGTGTCCCGAACCGCAGGATCGTCGGAGCGGCCATGCCGAGACCGATGATGTTGAGGTGTGGCCGGTTGCCAGGCGCACCGGCCTCCGCGAAGATCGTGTCCACGTCCTGCTGGAGAGCCGGATCGGCGCCGAGACCGCCGAGGCCTTCCGGGTAGTGCACCCATGCCAGGCCGGCGTCGAACCGGGCGCGGAGGAACTCCAGCCGGTCCGTGATCGCCGGATCGTGGCCGGACAGGAACTCGCGTACCCGGGACGCGACACCGTTCGCGTCCAGGCCGGGGGTCGTCGCGGTTGTGGTTCTCACCGGTCGCCCTTCTCGTGTGAGGTGCCGTACCCGCGGTGCGTCGGGCACCGCGTCCGGTATGACGCTACGGAAACGGCGTCCGCCCCGGATGTCGCAATGCGCGACAACGTGGCGGACGCCGGAAACGAACCGATCAAGCCGGGTTGGCGAACCGCTTGCGCAGGAACTCGCCGATCCGTTCGGTGGACGCCTGCGCCTCGGGCAGGAAGTTGAAGATCGGCCAGATGTGCACCAGGCCTTCGCCGATCTCCAGCTCCGCTTCCCCGCCGGCCGCGCGGACCTTGTCCACCAACCGCACCGAATCGTCGTGCAGACCCTCGTCGGTGCCGACGAGCACCCGGAGCGGGGGGAGCCCGCTCAGGTCGGCGTACAGCGGTGAGGCGAGCGGGTTCTTGGGGTCCACCCCGCCCCGGTACGCGCCGCCCATGGCTTCGACCAGTGTCTTGGCCGGCAACGGGTCGAGGTGGGCCCGGTCGGTGAGCGAGGCTCCCTCGCCCGCCAGGTCCACCAGCGGCGAGCACACGACCGCCGCATTCGGCAGCGGGCCGCCATCGTCGCGCAGCTTGACCAGGGCCGAGACCACGAGTCCGCCACCGGCCGAGTCGCCCACGAGAGCCACCCGCCGCACGCCCTCCTGCTCGCGCGCCCACCGGTAAGCGGCGACGACGTCATCCACCGGCGCCGGGAACGGGTTCTCCGGCGCCAGGCGGTAGTCGACGACCAGCACGCGGGCGTCGGCCGACGCGGAGATCCGGTACCCGAACTCCCGGTAGCCCTTGGCGTTGCCCATGCACCAGCCACCGCCGTGCACCAGGACGACCACCTGGTCGCGGGCCGTGCCCGGCGCGCTCACCCAGATGGCGGCCGCGCCGCCGGCGTCGACCTCCTCGACCTCGGCATCCCCTGGCAGTTCGAAGTTGGCCAAAACCTCGTCGTAGAGCCTGCGGTAGTCGTCCATTGTGGCCTCTGGCTCCGAGACCAGGTGCGCCAGCAACGTGCGGGCGCGACCCACCTCGGAACTCGCCATGAAATCTCTCCTGTTCGATCGTCGTTGATCGGTCACATCTTTTTCGAGCGCCGGCTTGACCTCGCGGGTGACCAGCTCGCAACCCTCCGCGGCGGTCTCGCCGCACAGCCCGCCGTACTGGAACACCGAAATGACCTCGTACTCACCGACGACGGCCTTGCGCTCCTCGTGCTTGGCGATCTGCTCGTCGGGAGTGCCCCAGATCCGCGCGTTGACGTCGGCGCCGCAGACGGTAGCCCTTGGTGTGCTCGAAGTGCCGCCCGCCGAACTCGTAGTGCTCCAGGCAGGCCAGGTAGTAGCTCACGCAGGCCTGGTAGGCGACGCGCAGGGCCTCGGCGGAGTCGCGGTGGCAGTAGGTCAGGTCGATCATCAGCGGCGGCGGGGCCTCACCACCGTGGGTGTCGCGGTAGGTCTTGCGGTACTCCTCGATCATCGGCATGTGCATGGTCTCCAGCGGCCCCTGGATGAACGCCATCATGGGCAGCCCCAGCTTGCCGGCGACCACCGCCGAGTCGGGGCTCATCGCGACCATGGTCGTGCGGCCCTTGAAGCTCCCCAATGGACGCGGGTGGATCGGCACCTTGGCCTGCGGGTAGTACTTGCCGTCGTTTTCGACGAAGCCGTCCTCGAGACCGCATGACCATCTCGGCAGCCTCGTCGAACCGCTCGCGCGACTCGCCCATCTCGAGGCCGAAGCCCTCGTACTCACGCCGGGCGAGACCGCGTCCCATGCCGAAGAGCGCGCGTCCGTCGGACAGGTTGTCCAGCAGCGCGATCTTCTCCACGACGCGAAGCGGATCGTTCCACGGCAGGATCACCGCGGTGGTGTGCAGTTTCGCGTTCTTGGTGCGGCCGGCGAGGTAGGAGAGGAACTGGGTGTTGTCCGGGCACATCGAGCAACCGGGGTCGAAGTGGTGCTCGACGCACCCGATGCTGTAGTAGCCGTCCTGGTCGGCACGCACGGACAGCTCGATCTGGTCCTTGAAGACGTCGTAGTCCGACCGCGCGTTGTTGTAGTTCTGGATCAGGTTGGTCATATGAACCTTCAGGTGTCCTCCTCGTCACGTTTCCGACGACGCTCGCCGGCTTCTCCGGTAGAAATACGACCGTGGTCCGCCACGGCGGGTGCGGTCGCGGTGGGAGCTCCACCGGCGACCCGGCCGTGTGATCGTTGTGACACGGCAGCGGTGCACAGGAACAGAGTCGCAGTGCGACGGGTGCGCAGTTGTCGCAAACCGCTACAGTCCCGGTGGGACGAACTTTTATCTTCAGAGCGCAGCGAAACCGGCCCGAGACGTTCGTCTCGGGCCGGTTTCGTGGAGCTGCGGTGAGTCAGGCCTTTTCGAAGTGGGCGATGTCGAGGATCTGGCCGGTGCGCTCCTCGGCCCACACGGCTCGCACGCGCGTCCCCGGAGGCAGCTGCTCTCGCACACCACTCGAGTCGGACAGATCGAGCCCCTGGACGTAGTGCATCAGCAGTGTGCTCGCGCCCTCCAGCCGGATACCGGCGATGGCGTACGGCGGCGTCGGGCCGCCGCGGAAGCTCTGCCAGGCAACCGGGAACGCCTCCACCACCCCTTCCGGGGGCAGTTCCAGCCAATCTCCGGTGCGCACGAAAAACGACTCGCAGTAGGCCTGCGGGGGCACGAACACCCGGGAGCAATCCGGGCAGCGGTTGGCCAGGATCTTGCGTTCGGTCAGCCCGGTCATGAACCGGCCCCAGGTGGCGCCGAGGTGGACGTCGTAGTTGGGGTCCCAGTGGACCCGCTGGGTGGTGATGGTCATGCGCGTTCCTGCCTCTCCAGGATGGCCAGGTTCTCGAACTGGAAGAACGTTCCGCCGGTGCCGTGTGCGAGCCCCCTCCGGGCCCCGGGTACCTGCATCGCCTCCGGGGCGTCGCCCATCAACTGCAAGGCGACGTAGACGTACGGGGCGAGTTCGCCGGCAACGCCGGCGTTGGTGCACAGCGGCCCGCCAGACAGGTTGACCGGAAGGTCGCCGTCGATCCGCGTCGCACCGGAGCGGATCAGATCGATCCCGCCGCCGGGCGGCGCGAACCCGAGCGCCTCCAGTTGCATCGGCTGCATCGGCGCGTACGGGGAGAACACCTCGACGACGTCGATCTCCTCCCGCGGGTTGCGCACATCGGCCAGCTGGTAGACCTTCTGCGCGAGGATCGCGAGGTTCTCCATCGCGGCGAAGTCGTTCTTGCCGCCACCGAGGTAGGGGTCGCTGCTGGTCGCCATCGCCCGGATGAGCACGGGCACCGGCCGCAGGCCCGCGGCCCCCGACTCCGACGTGACGAGCAGCGCGTTGGCCGAGGTCGAGACCGGGCACACCATCGCCATCGTCATCGGACTCGACAGCGGCTTCGCCGAGACCACGTCCTCGACGGTCAGGGTGTTGCGCAGGTGGGCGTAGGGGTTGCGTGAGGCGTGCTCGTGGTCCTGCACGGCGCTAACCGCGAAATCCTCGACGGTGGCGCCGAACCGCTCGGCGTAGGCGCTCGGGTAGAACGCCCCCATGTGGTAGGCACCCATCCCCAGCGGCTGCTCGACAACCATGGGCGAGTTCGTGTTGATCGCCGACTGCAGGTCCTCGGCGCCGAAGAACGTCGGTCCGCCGACGCAGAGCACCCGTTGCCGGTCTCCCGAGCGCACCTGCCGGGCGGCGATCTGCATGAGGTTGCCGCCCGTTGTGCCGCCGGTGTTGACGATCGACACCGGCAGTTCGGTTCCGAGCCCCAGCCGCCGGACGACGTGCTTGGCCCCGAGGACGGTGCCCTCGAACCCGTCGATGTTGCCGATCACGATGCCGTCGAGCGAGGACGGGGCGGCGCCCGAGTGTTCTAGCGCGGCCCAGACGGCTTCCTGGACCAGCTCGAGGGATGACGATCGCTGTTTGCGCGGCGAAGTCGCCGGGGTGATCCCGGCGCCCGCGATCAGGGCCCGTGTGGCCATCAGACTCCCTCCACGACGAGAACGGTCGCAGTGTCCGCGACGGTGCCGGTGAGCAGGTCGGTCGAGTGCGAGACCGCCTGCCCGCCGCGCTCTTCCACCCAGGACACCGCTTCGAGCAACCGCAGCGCCCCGTTGGCCACGCCGGGGAACGAGCTCAGGGCCCCGCCCGAGGGCGCCACCTCGACGTCGCCCTTGGCCGGCCCGAGGGCGTCCAGGGTGGGGGCCAGCAACGCCGGCGTCGCGGCGGTCAGCTCCACCGCACCCACCTGTTCGCCCGGCTCGGTCACCCCGGCGCGCTGGTAGGCCTCCTGCGCCGCCCGCCGGGCGGCGACCGCGGGATCGTGCAACCACTGCCCGCTCGCCGTGGTGTCGCGGGTGGACTGGCCCCAGCCGGTCAGCACAGCGCGTGGGCGTAGCGCCCGGCGCGCCCGCGCGAGCGAGCCGAGGACCACGGCGACCGCCCCGGTGGACTCCGCAGGCAGCATCAGTTCGCGCAACACGCCGTTCACCGGCGCGGATGCGAGGACCTCGCTGGCGGTCACCGCGGATCGGCGAGCCGCATGAGCACGTGCCGAACCGCGGGTGATGGCGGCGGCGGCGATCTCGGCGAGCTGCTCCTCGGTCAGCTCCCCCGAATCCACCACACGGCCGGCGTGCAGGCCCAGCACCGTTTCCGCCGACAGCCCCACCGGACGGTCGAAGTGCGGCTCGAACCCGTGGTTGGAGATCTGCTGCAGGAACGCGCGCCGGTCCGGCGCCGACACCTCCGGGTTGTGCACCCCGACGGCCAGCGCCAGATCGGCGTCACCCGCCGCGATCGTCTGCGCCGCCGCGATGATCGCCTGCCCCGCGTCGCCCTCGATGCGGTAGGACTGGGCGAGGTACCCACCCGAGGCGGCGTTGGTCAGCCCGCTGGAGATGCTGTGCCCGTCGTAGATGTCCAGTGACGCGGTGACCGACAAACCGAGTTCGTGCTTGCGGATCCCGGCTTCCCGCAACGCCTGGAAGACGGCGTCGAAGACGAGCTCGTCGAGGCCGGCGTCAGATTCGGGCACCAGGGGGGTTGCGGCCAGCCCCAGGACCGGGATCGGGTCCTGGGCGGCTGCGGAGGGGTTCAGCCGTGTCACATCGCCACCCCTCCATCGACCGGCAGGACGACGCCTGTCACGTAGGAAGCCTGCTCCGAAGCCAGGAACGCCACGGCCGGAGCCATCTCGGCCGGTTCGGCGAACCGGCCGAGCGGCACCGACGCCGTCATCTCGGCGAGGCGCTCGGGCGGGATCGCCGCGACCATCGACGTGGACGCGTTCGGCGAGATCGCGTTGACGGTGATGCCGAAGCGCGCGACCTCCTTGGCGACCGTCTTGGTGAAGGCGATGATCCCGCCCTTGGCGGCCGCGTAGTTGGCCTGCCCGACGTTGCCGTGCATGCCGGTGTAGGAGGTCACGTTGATGATCCGGCCGGCACCGGCGGCACGCATGTGCGGGATCACCGCCCGAGTGACCGCGAAGGTGCCGCCCAGGTGCACGTCGAGCACCGCCTGCCACTGCTCGGCGGACAGCTTCCAGACGCGGCGTCCCGCGTGATGCCCGCGTTGTTCACGGCGACATCGACCCCGCCCGCCCAGTCCACGATCCCGGCGACGGCGTCGACGACCGCGTCGGCATCGGCGACGTCCACGGCGGCCTGCCGCACGTTGTCCACGCCGTCCCAGGCCGCCTTCAGCTGCGCCGAATCGCGGTCGAGGACCGAGACCTTCGCACCGGCGGTGGCGAAGTAACGAGCGATCTCGAAGCCGATCCCCTGGGCGCCGCCGGTCACCAGGACGCTGGCCCCGGTGAAGTCCGCGTTGATCTTCCCCGTACCCATCAGAGCCTCTCGATGATCGTCGCGTTGGCCATCCCGCCGCCCTCGCACATCGTCTGCAACCCGTAGCGGCCACCGGTCGCCTCGAGGTGGTTGACCAGCGTGGCCAGCAGGCGGACACCCGAGGCGCCGAGCGCGTGCCCGAGTGCGATGGCCCCGCCGCGCGGGTTGAGCTTCTCCGGATCCGCCTGCAGCTCGTGCTGCCAGGCCAGCGGCACCGGCGCAAAAGCTTCGTTGACCTCGTAGGCATCGATGTCCTCGATCGACATCCCCGCCCGCGCCAGCACCTTGTGCGTGGCGGGGATGACCCCGGTGAGCATGAACAGCGGGTCGCTTCCCGCCACGGCGAATTCGTGGAACCGCGCACGCGGCCGCAGCCCGAGCTGGTCGGCGCGCTCCTCGCTCATGATCAGCACGGCCGAGGCCGCGTCGGTCAGCGGGGAGGAGTTGCCCGGCGTGATGCGCCATTCGATCTCCGGGAACCGCCGCCCCAGCTCCTCGTCGACGAAGGACGGCTTCAGCCCGGCCAGGCTCTCCACCGTGGTCGACGCCCGCAGGGTCTGGTCGGTGTCGTGCACACCGCCGTCAACCTCGATCGGCACGATCTCCTGGGCGAACCCGCCCTCAGCGGTGACCTGCGCCGCGCGCTGGTGGGACCGCGCCGAGTAGGCGTCGAGCGTCTCCCGGTCGAACTTCCACTTCGCCGAGATCAGCTCGGCCGAGACGCCCTGCCCGATCAGGCCCTCGGGGTAGCGGGCGGCGAGCGGCGCGGTCGGGTGCTGGTCCACCGAGCTGTACCCCATCGGCACCCGGCTCATCGACTCGACACCGCACGCCAGGACGATGTCGTACGCCCCGGCCATCACGCCCTGCGCCGCGAAGTGCACGGCCTGCTGGCTCGATCCACACTGCCGGTCCACGGTCGTGCCGGGGACCGACTCCGGAATCCCCGCCGCGAGGACGGCGTTTCGCGCGATGTTCAGCGCCTGGTCCCCCGCCTGGGACACGCAGCCCGCGATCACGTCGTCGATGCTCGCCGGGTCCACGTCCGTGCGCGCGAGCAACGCGCGCAGGGTGTCGGCGAGGAGGCTGACGGGGTGCGCTCGACAACGCGCCCCCGGGCTTGCCTTTGCCCGACGCCGTACGCACGACGTCGACGATCACTGCTGACCTCATATGGCGACTGCTCCCGTTCGTCAGGGTCGGTGAGGGGCTCTCCCGTGGCCCTGACCGTAGGAGAAGACGAAGCCCGTGAGTTGTCGCAAGGTGCTACAAGACCGAGTGCACTGTCCCGAAATGCGACATTCCCCCGGTCCGTCCCCGATGCATGGTCTACCCACCCCACCGAGACCACGGGACCGAAAGGGCGGACATGTCCACAGCAGCGACCAGCACCGGAGTCGAGAGACGGCAAGTACGCAAGGTAGCCGCGGCGGCACTCACCGCCAGCACTCTCGAGTGGTACGACTTCTACATCTACGGCACCGCCGCCGCACTGGTCTTCGGGCCGCACTTCTTCTCCGGCATCGGGGCCGCGGCCGGCACCCTTGCCGCCATGGCGACCTTCGGAGTCGGGTTCATCTTCCGGCCCGTCGGCGGTCTGCTCTTCGGCCACTTCGGAGACCGGCTCGGACGGAAGCGCCTCCTGGTGATCGCCATGATGCTGATGGGATCTCGACGTTCCTGATCGGGCTCCTGCCGGGCTACGCGACGATAGGGATCGCCTCACCGCTGTTGCTGGTGCTCCTGCGGGTGCTGCAGGGCGTCGCGGTCGGTGGCCAGTACGGCGGTGCCATCCTGCTGGTGACCGAGAGCGCGCCCGCCCACCGCCGGGGTTTCTACGGCAGCTTCGCCCACATCGGTCCCTCGCTCGCGGTGATCGTGTCCAATGTGGTGTTCCTCGTGGTCGCCAACCTGGTCTCGCCGGCCGCGTTCGCCTCGTGGGGCTGGCGGATCCCGTTCCTGTTGAGCGCCGTGGTCATCGCCGCGGGCCTGATCATCCAGCTGCGAGTCACCGAGACCGCCGATTTCCAGCGCCTCCAGGAGGAACAGACGGCGAAAACGAGTGCGCCGGAGAAGCGACGCTCGCCGCTCCTCGTCGCGCTGCGCACGCACCCCAAGGAAATCCTGCAGGCCGGCGGGATGATCCTGCTCATCCAGGTCTACTACTACATCCTGATCGTCTTTTCGATCTCGTACACGACCGGCCGGGGTATGAGCAAGTCGGAGATCCTCATCCTCGTCCTGCTCTCCAGCGCGGTGACCGTCGTCAGCATTCCCCTGTTCGCCGCACTGTCTGACCGGATCGGCCGGAAAAAGGTCATCATCGCCGCGACGGTCCTGAGCATCGCCTCCGTGATCCCGTTCGTGACACTGCTGGAGACGCTGCAGACCGTGCCGACCCTGATCGGGCTCCTGATCCCCGGTCTGGCGCTGGGCGCCATGTACGGTCCGATGGCGGCGTTCTACAGCGAGATGTTCAGCACCGGTGTCCGCTACTCCGGCGCCTGGACGGGCTACCAGCTCGGCGCCGTCGTCGGTGGCGGGTTCGCCCCGCTGATCGCCTCCGCGCTGCTCGAAGGCACCGGCTCACTGTGGGCGGTCGGCGGGTACATCATCGCGGCCGGAGTGCTCAGCCTCGTCGCCGTGGCGACCACGAAGGACCGCTACCGCCCCGCCCGCTGAACGCTTGGACGCTCCTCGCCGGCTTCCTCACACCTCCGCGAGCGACTCGGACCCCATCTCGGTGAGCTGGTGAACGATCTCCCGCGGGCTGCGTTCACCCACCTGCTTCTGCAGCAGCGGTGTCCGGTCGAGCACGAAATCGCGGACGGGGCGGAGTGCCCTGGGGATGTGGTGGAACACCTGCCCGAGCACGTAGGCCTGCTGGACCTGGGCTGTCGTGTGCCGGATGCGCCCCCGCTCGTAGGCGAGGAGCGCAGCGCGGACGGCCGCGGTGTCGCCGAGATCCACGTGCTTGAGCTTCTTGGCGAGGACGTAGGCGTCGGTGATGGCCATGCCGGCGCCGTAGGCGGCGTAGGGCGAGGTCGGGTGTGCCGCGTCGCCGGCGAGGGTGATGCGGCCCTTCGACCACTGCTTGAGCGGCTTGCGGTCGCGGATGATCCAGCGCTGCAGGTTGCCGGGCGGCGTCGCGGCGATGATGTCGCGCAGGGACGCGGGGAATTCGGCCGTGATGGTTTTCGCGTGGGCGAGCAGGTCGGTGGGCGCCGGAGCGTCGGGGTCGGCGGCTTCGACGATCCACCACTGGTATCCATCGCGGCCGCAGTCGCGGATCGAGGAGTAGCTGCCCTGGACCCAGTTGCCGTGCATGATCGGGTTCTCGCCGGGGGTGGCGGTCGGCGGGAGCTCGTAGGTGAAGCCACCGATCGCATGCAGCCGGTGTTGCCGTTTGGGCGAGTCGCCCCACAAGGCCTTGCGGACAACCGAGTCGATGCCGTCGGCGCCGATCAACACGGGCGTCTCGATCACCTCGCCGTCGGCGAAGGTCACCGCGACGCCGTCGCCGTGGTCGCGCAGCGCTGTCACCGTCCGGTTCGGCTGGACGACGCCGTCCGGCATGGCGGCCAGCATCCGTTCGAAGAGAACGGGCCTGAGCAGGCCGATGAACCCGCCGTGGTACTCGGCGAGCACGTCCTGCGGCAGCCGCACCTCGGCTCGCACGTGCCCGGTGTAGGCGTTGCGGAACGAGCTGCGGCACGGTGCGCCGAGGTCTTCCACGTCCACGCCCATCTCGGCCAGCGCGCGAATGGGCGGGGGCCACAGGTTCAGGATGTTGCCCGCGGGACGCGCCTCGGGGTAGCGCTCGTACAGCCGGACGTCGATGCCGACCTTGCTCAGTGCGAGCGCGCTCGCCATGCCGGCGGGTCCGCAGCCAACGATGACAACCGGGTTTGGCATGTGTTTCTCCTCGTTGAGTTTCCTCGCCACCCACGACGGTGGGCGCAGCTACAGCGGTGCCATCGCCGCCATCGTCACCTCGAAGGCAACGGCGTCGGGATCGATGTCCAGCGAGTGGTCCTGCTCCCATCGGCCGATCTGCTCCGAGCCCTGCACGATGGTCCGGCACCGCTCGAACCGCCGGGCCATGAAGTTGGCGAGAACCTGCTCGGCGGGGATGTCCCTGGCCACTTCCTCGGCCAGGACCACGCCGTCTTCGATGGCTTGCGCGCCACCCTGCCCGCACTGCGGGGACGTGCCGTGCGCGGCGTCGCCGATCAACAGGACCCGCCCGCGGTACCAGGGCGGCGGCACCAGGACCGTGTCGATCGGCCGGTACACCACGTCCGCGTCGTTGGTCACCAGCTCGCGGTGCTCGGCGATCGGGCCGCCGTACTCGGCCAGGCGCTCCCGGTACACCCTGGCAAGCCCCTCCCGCGGCAGCCGGACCGGTCGCCCGGCGGGCGCCTTCTCGATGGTCAGCATGTACATCAGGTCCGGCCCTAGGGGGCAGAACCCGGCCGATCCCGCCGACCCGCGATAGATCGACAGCCGGTCGAGTTCCGGGATGCGCGGCAGGTTGATCCGCCAGCCCACCTCGCCGGTGAACTTCGCCTGGTATTGCGTGCCGAACACCATGTCGCGGATCTGCGAGTAGAGCCCGTCGGCGCCGACGAGGAGGTCGTAGGACCGTTCGTGCCCGTCGCTGAACTCCACGTCGACGCCGGATTCCCGCTGCCGCAGAGCGGTCACGACGACACCGGTCCGGACCTCCGCCCCCGACTCGCGCACCGCGTGCACGAGGATCGAGTGGAACCGGGTCCGGGTGATGCCGTTCGCCGGGGGAAGCCCAGGCAGCAGCGCCGGGAACGCGTCGTCGTGCAACGGGGTCACGCCGTCGGCGAGCCAGCTGCGCTGACCGAGGATGGGGTGCCCCAGGGCGACGCACTCCTCGGCCACGCCGAGTTCGGCCAGTGCCCGCAGCGCGTTGCCCGGCTGGATGATCCCGACGCCGTAGACGTCCCACGCCGGGTTGCGCTCGATGAGGTCGACCTCGACCCCGTGGCGGCGCAGCGCGATCGACGCCGACAGCCCGCCGATACCGGCCCCCACCACCAAGACCCGGCCGATCGCGCTCATCGCCGGCTCGTCTCCACCGCACCGAAGAACTCGCGGCGCTGCGCCATGGCCTCCTTCTCCTGCGCGGCGGCCGTTTCGTCCGCGGCGGGCCAGGCCTCGTGGAAGCCGGGCGGGGGCGTGACGTTGCGGTAGATGCTCGCCCCAGGGTTACCGCGCGCGGCCTGGTAGGTGGTGGCCTCCCAGTCGGGCATCGTGTTCACCCAACCACCGGAGTTGATCTCCATCCGGAACCCGCCGGGCTCCCGCACGTAGAGGTAGGTGATCTCGTCGATGCCGTGGATGCCGGGGCCGAACTCGATCGGGGTGCCGTTGGCCAGGAAGACCTCCGCGGCGCGTTCGACGTCGAGCCGCTGGTCGACGCGGAAGGCGATGTGGTGGGCGCGACCGGTCACCCCGCTGAAATCGGGCACGAGCGCCATGTCGTGGGTCGAGCGGATGCCGTTGCAGGTCAGCGTGGAGAACACGGAGAACCCGGGTTCGGCCTCGGTCTGCGCGGTGTGGCGCGCGCCGAGCTGCTTGTAGAACTCGATGTCCCCGCGCATGTTCGCCGTCGGCATGGTGACGTGGTCGAGGTAGCGGGCGCCGATGCCACGGCCGGAGTAGCGCTGCGGCCGGTTGGGGATGGCCGGGTCGCGCTCCTCGGGCGGGGCCTGGTAGCGGTCGACCTCCCAGAACACCTCGTGCAACTGCCGGCCGTGCGGGGCGCGGTACTGGTAGGTGGCACCGTGACCGGTCCAGTCGTCGACCCAGCCGACGGCCTCCTCGGTACCGCCCAGGCGCTGGGCGACGATCTCCGGGTCACCCGGTCCGTAGGTGCGCCACCCTATGCGGCCGACGCCCGGTTCGCGGCCCTCGGTGACGATGAGGCTGGAGTGCAGCCACTCCGCCCAGCCGCGCAGGTACACCGACTGGCCCTCGCGGGTGGTCTCCTCCAGGCCGAAGACCTCCTTCATCCACTGGACCGTCTCGTCGGGCTTGGGACTGATCAGCTCGACGTGCGCGAGCTGGGACAACAGGATTTCGGACATGGGCCCTCCTCGGCTCATGGATGGGGTGGGGTCAAGCGCGGCAGCGCAGCGGCCGGCCGCCGTTGTAGGCGACCATGGCCCGCAGCGCGGCGTGGAAGTCGACCGCGCCGCCGGTGTCCTCGGCGTAGGCGCGGTGCAGGTTGCCGACGATGCGTTCGGCGTCGGTCCAGGACGCGAAGCGCCCCAGATCCGTCTGCCGGGCCAGGTCCAGCGGGGACAGGCCGGCTGCCTGTCCCTCCGCGGCGACGTCGAGCACGAAACGCAGGTAGGCCACGACTTCGGCGATCACCTCGGGACCGCAGACCGGTCCGTGGCCGGGCACGATCCTGCGCGCGCCGAGCGGGGCCACGAACTCCTCGAGCACGGCGATGGTGCCGCGCACCGACCCGGACAGCGCGAACGGGGTGCCGCCGTTGAACAGCAGGTCGCCGGCGAACAGCACCGACCGGTCCGGGATCCACACGACCACGTCGTTGGTGGTGTGCGCGGTCCGGCCCGGATGTATCACCTCGCACCGCAACTCGTCGGCCCACAGCGTGATCCGGTCGGTGAAGGTCAGCTGCGGCAGCGCGAGTTCCAGGTCGCCGTAGTCCACATCGGACCAGATTCCGTCGTTCGCGGGCAGGCCCAGCACCCGCATCTCGGGCCGGGCCTGCTCGTGGGCGACGATCGTGGCGGTGGGGAACAGGCCGTTGCCCGCCGTGTGATCGGGATGGTGGTGGGTGTTGACCAGTGTCCGGACCGGAGCGTCGGTCAGCCCGGCGATGGCGGCGAGCGCGGCGCGGGTGCGGCGCTCGGTCGCGCAGGCGTCGATGGCGACCACTCCGGAGCGGCCGACCACAAATCCGGTGTTGTTGATCATCCAGCTGCCATCGGGCTGGACGAAGGCGTAGATCCCGTCCGAGATCTCCTCCATGTGACCGCCGCTCACGTCGGCACCTCCTGGGTCCCCGGGAGCGACCCCAGGAGAGCGCGAGCGTTGCCGGACCGGATCGCCTCGGCGGCCTTGGGCGGCAGGCAGGCGTGCGTGAGCCGGTCCAGCGGGTCGGTGATCCCCATGTCGAACGGGTAGTCGGTGCCGAGCAGGACGCGGTCCGGCCCGACGGCGGTGACCAGCGCGCGCAGCGTGTCCGGGGTGTAGACGAGCGCGTCGAACCACATGCGGCGCAGGTAGCTGCTCGGCTGGTGCGCGCAGGTGCGCGACTCCGGGCGGACTCGCCAAGCGTGGTCGCCGCGGCCCAGGTAGCCCGGCAGGTAGCCGCCGCCGTGGGCGGCGAGGATCTTCAACCGGGGATGGCGGTCCAGCAGTCCCGAGAAGACGATGCGGGACAACGCGATCGTGGTTTCGGCCGGTTGCCCGACGATGTTGGACAGGTACGCGGTGGCCAGGCGCTCGCCGAGGGTGCATCCCCAAGGGTGTACGAACACGACCGCTCCCAGCGCTTCCGCGCGTGCCCAGAAGGCCGCCAGCGACTCATCGGACAGTTCCCGGCCGGCCACGTGCGTCGAGACCTCCACCCCGCGCAGGCCGTCGGCCACGGCCCGGTCCAGCACCTCCACTGCGAGGTCCGGATGCTGCAACGGCACCGTGCCCAGCCCGACCAGCCGGTCGGGCGCGGCGGCGCAGTGCTCGAGCACCCCCTCGTTGGTGAGCGCGCTGAACTTCACTGCCAGGTCGCGGCCGGCCCAGTAGTGGTGCAGCGGCATCGGGCTCACCAACTGCACGTCGACGCCGGCGTCGTCCATGGCGGCGAGGCGCGCGGCCGGATCGGTCAGGGCGGGCAACAGCCGCGTCATCTGATCGCGGTTGACGGCGGCCGACGCGGCATCCGCGCCTCCGGCGTCGGCGGCCCGTTCGGCTGCCAGTCCGGGTTCATTCGCGAGCAGCGCTTCCGCCGCACTGACGAGGACGTGGGCGTGCACATCCACGACGCGGCTCATCGTGGCTCCTCAACGCAGCGATTGTGCTGGGCTCCGATGCCCGAGATGGCCGCCTCCAGGACATCACCCGGCCGCAGCCAGCGCTGCCACGCGCCACCGTTGCCCGCCGGGCTTCCGGTGAGCAGCAGATCGCCGGGGTACAACGTCGTCGCCGCCGAGGCGGCCACGATCAACGCCGCCACGTCGAACAGCAGGTTCGCGGCGACGTCGGCCTGCTTGCGCTCGCCGTTGAGGTCCAGCGTCAGCTCCAGGCGACGGTAGTCCGGCACGAGATCGGCCGGCACGATGAACGGCCCCAGCGGCAGGAACGTGGGGCGGTTCTTGGCGCGTAGCCAGTCCCCGCCCAGTGGCCGGTGCTCCGCCGGGAACTGCAGGTCCCGCGCGCTGATGTCGTTGACGACGGTGTACCCGGCCACGTGGTCCATCGCCCGCTCGCGCGGCACGCGGCGCGCGGTGGCGCCGATGACGACCGCGAGCTCGACCTCCCAGTCGACCTGCCGGGACTCGGCGGGCAGGAGCACGTCGTCGTCCGGCCCGCAGATCGCGGCCGGCAGGCCGGTGAAGAAGAACGGGCTGCCGGTACGCACCTTGGCGTCCATCATCTCCTCGGCGTCCCGGCGCAGCTCCTCCTCGCTCCGGGTGTCGCCCGGGTCGCGGCCGGACACGACGATCTCGGCCACGTGGGCGCGGTAGTTGGCGCCTGCCTGGATGATCTGCCACGGCTCCACCGGCGCCAGCACCGTCAGCGCGTCGAGGGGGACCCCGCCCGGCGGCCGGGCGAGTTCCGCCAGCCGGGGACGTACGCGCGCCCAGTCCTCCAGCAGTCCCCGGACGGTGGCGTTCTCCTTGGCCCACTCCTCGGTGTCCAGGCGCCGCACCCGGTCCCCGGACACGAGCCCGGCGAAGGTGTCCACGCCATCGGAGAAGGTGCCGAGCGCGTACCCGTTGACCCATCGCTTCATCGCGTCTGCCTCATGGACAGCGACGCTAACGACGAGGAGCGGCCGGGCGGAAATACCTTGCGTGGATACCAGCTATCCGACGACGGCGACCAGTTGCTCCCGCAGCCACCGGTGCCCGGGGTCGCTGTTGCGGCGGGAGTGCCAGTACGCCGACTCCCGCACCGCACGGATCTCGAACTCCGGCTCGAGCAGGACGATCCCGGCGGCATCGGCGACCTGGCGCCCGAGCCGTTCCGGGATGATCGTCACCAGACCGGTGCCGGCGAGCAGGAACGGCATCGTGACGAAGCTGATCGCCGTGGCCTCCACCCGGCGGGAGATCCCGGCCTTGTCGAGATCCTCCTCGATCAGGCTGAACCCGTCAGGTGGCGCGAAGGCGAGGTAGGGGTGTTCGGCCAGCGCCGCCGCCGGCAGCGACCCTCCCGCCAGGGGATGTCCCCGCCAGACCGCGCCCACGAACCGGTCGGCCAGGACCGGCACGCTCGCGCAGTCGCCGAGGCGCTCCCCCTCGGCCAGCGACTCCGGCAGGATCGCCAGGTCGATCTCGTCGCGTTCGAGCAGCCGCAGGAAGTGACCTGAGATCTGCGCCAGTTCCAGGCTCAGGTTCGGCGCGAGGCCGCCGATGCGGCCCAGCAGCGGCCGGATCAGCATCATGCCGACGTAGTCGCTGGCGATCACGCCGAAGGTCCGGCGGTCGTGCGCCGGATCGAACCCCGGTGGCTTCACGATGCTCTGCTCGATGGTGGCCAGCACGTCGCGAACCGGGTCGACCAGCGCCTCGGCCCGCGGGGTCAGCTGCAGGTACCGCCCGTGCTTGACGAGCAACGGGTCCCCCAGCACCTTGCGCAACCGCGCCAGCGCGGTACTGGTGGCCGGCTGCGACATGTGCAAACGCTCGGCGGCACGGGTGACGTTCTGCTCGCGCAACAGCGCGTCGAGGACCACCAGGAGGTTGAGGTCCACCTGTCCCAGGTTCACTCGCGTCACCCTCCCTGCGCCGTCGCCACGCGACCGATCCTAACGACGATCCATTCACCGGGCCGATACCTGCCAACCACGCTCTGCATTTCCGCCGGATCCGGTGGCGTCCCTAGCATCGCGGCAGATCCGCGAAGGAGGCGTGATGAGATTCGCCCGGCACCGGACGGATCAGGGCCCCAGACTCGCCGTGCTCGACGATGAGGACGCCCTGATCGATCTGGACACCGAACCCGACCTGCCCGCACTCCTGGCCCACGACGGCAGGCTGCGGTCCGCGGGCGAGGTCGCGCTGCGCACCCGGAGGCGTGTCACCCCCTGGGCTGGCGCGGACCTGATGGCGCCGCTGGACCCACCGACCGTTCGCGACTTCTCCACCTTCCCCGAGCACACCGCGGGGGTGGTCAAGATGCTCGACCCCGATGCCGAAATTCCGGCGGAGTTCTGGGAAATCCCGGCGTTCTACTTCTCCAACCCCTACGCCACCGTCGGCCCGCACGACGACGTGGAAATCCCACCCGGATGCGCGCTGTTCGACTTCGAACTGGAAGTCGCGGCGGTGGTCGGCGCTGCCGGCCGGGACCTCGGCGTCGAGGACGCCGCGGACCATCTCGCCGGGTTCGTCGTCCTCAACGACTTCTCCGCCCGCGACGTGCAGTTCCACGAGATGCGGATGCGGCTGGGACCGGCCAAGGGCAAGGACACCGCGACCGCGCTCGGCGCCGTGTTCGTGACGGCCGACGAGCTGGCGGACCGGCGGTCCGGACCCTCCTACGACCTGGCGATGGAGGTCCGGGTCAACGGCGAGCTGATCGGGCAGGACCGGCTGGACAACATGGCCTGGAGCTTCGCCGCGCTGGCTACCTACGCCTCGCGGGGCACCTGGATCCGCCCCGGCGACCTGCTCGGCTCGGGAACCTGCCAGGGCGGGTGCCTGGCCGAGCTGTGGGGCCGGCACGGGCGCGACCACCTCCCACCACTGCGCCCCGGCGATGTCGTGACGACCAGCGTGGAACTGCTGGGCGGGACGCGGAACCGGGTGGTGCCGGGACCGCCGCGCCACGAGATCCTGCCCTGGCGGCGCCCGTGAAGCGCGTCCTCGTCACCGACCACCCGTGGCCGTCCCTCGACCTCGAGTCGCAGATCGTCGCCGCGACCGGCGCCGAGGTCGTCGACGCAAGCGGCGATCCCGCGGAGATCGCCCGCCTGGCCACCGGCGCGGACGCGATCCTGACCTGCTTCGCGAAGATCCCCGCCGACGTGCTCGACGCGGCCCGGCGCTGTCTCACCGTGGCCCGTTACGGCGTCGGCGTGGACAACATCGACGTCGCCCGTGCCACCGAGCTGGGCATGGTGGTCAGCAACGTGCCCGACTACTGCTCCGACGAAGTCGCCGACCACACACTGCTGCTCATCCTCGCCCTCGCGCGGCGGCTCGTGCCGCACACCCGGCTGCTGGGCCACGGCGGCTGGGACGTCACCGGCACCGGCACGCCGAGCCGGCTGCGCGGCAAGGTTCTCGGCCTCGTTGGGCTCGGCACCATCGGACGCGCACTCGTCCCCCGGGCACTGGCCGTCGGCCTGCAGGTCCTGACCTGGAGCCGGACCGACCGAGCAGTGCCGGGAACCGAACCGGCCGCGTCGCTGGAGGAACTGCTGGCCGCCAGCGACATCGTGTCGCTGCACGTACCGGCCACCCCACAGACGCGAGGCATGATCGGCGCCGCCGAACTGGCGAAGATGAAACCCACCGCGTGGCTGGTCAACACCGCACGCGGCTCGCTCGTCGACACCGACGCCCTGGTGTCCGCGTTGCGCGACCGGGTCATCGCCGCCGCCGCGCTGGACGTCACCGACCCCGAGCCCCTCCCGCCCCACCATCCACTCCGGACCCGCGACGACGTGGTCCTCACCCCGCACGTCGCGTTCAACTCCGACGGCTCACTGGCCGACCTGGCCCGAACCGCCGCCACCAACGTCGCCGACGTCCTGACCGGACTCGTCCCAGCCACGGTGGTCAACCCCGAAGTCCTGTCCAGCACGGCCCTGAGGATGCGATGATCGCCGAACACCTGGTGCGGCGCGGCCTCGCCACCCGCACCGAAACCCTCGACGTGCGGCCCCTGACCGGCGGGGTGTCCAACGACGTCTTCGCCGCCACCGGCCCCGGCGTCGACGTCGTCGTCAAACGCGCGCTGCGACGGCTGCGGGTCGCACAGACCTGGACCGCCGACCCCGCGCGCATCACCACCGAAGGCCGCGCCCTGCGGCTGGCCGGGCGCATCACCCCCGGCGCGGTCCCCCGCGTGCTCGACCTCGACGACGGCTACCTGGTCATCAGCCGCGCTCCCCGCACCTGGCACACCTGGAAGGATGAACTGCTCGCCGGCACCGTCCGACCGTCCGTCGCCGGAGAGCTGGGGCACCTGCTCGGCCGCTGGCAACGGGAGACAGCCGCGATGCCGGGCGTGCTGCACGACTTCGCCGACCGGACCGTCTTCACCCAGCTGCGGGTCGACCCGTTCCACCGCGCCATCCGGCGCCGCCACCCCGACCTCGCCGGGCCGATCGACACCACCCTGTCGGTGATGGCCGAGACCACGACCTGCCTGGTGCACGGCGATTACACACCGAAGAACGTGCTCGTCGATCCCGATGGCCACCAGCTGTGGGTCATCGACTGGGAGGTCGCCCACGCCGGCGACCCCACCTTCGATCCCGCCTGGACGGTCGGCCACCTGCTGCTCAAATCACTGCACCGGCCCACGGCCGCCCCCGCCTGCGCCGCGGCCGCGCACGAGTTCCTGGACGCGCTCGAAGTGCCCCTCGACGAGAACCAGCTGATCCGCCAGACCGGCTGCCTCGTGCTCAGCCGGGTCGACGGCACCAGTCCCGTGGACTACCTGGCGCCCACAGCCCGGGATCGCGCGCGGGCGCTCGGCCGCCGTCTCCTGCTCGACCCGCCCGACGTGGTGACCGACATCTGGAAGGACCTGACGTGAGTGACACCGCCATCAGCGCCGTGCGGGCGTGGGAGGCCCTCGACTCCCGCGGCAAGCCGACGGTCGGCTGCGAGGTGCGCCTGGAAGGCGGGGCACGTGGGGAGACCACCGTCCCCTCCGGTGCGTCCACCGGTCGCCACGAGGCCCGCGAGCTGCGCGACGGCGGAATCCGGTACGGCGGTCAGGGCGTTCGCGGAGCGGTCAGCGCCGTGTCCGGGGAGCTCTTCGGCGCCGTACGCGGTCTGGACGCCACCGCCCAGAGCAGCGTGGACCAGGCGCTGCGCAGCGCGGACGGCACCACCGACCTCGGCCGGCTCGGCGCGAACGCCATCCTCGCCGTCTCGGTCGCCACCGCACTCGCCGCGGCCGACGCGGGCGGCCTGCCCCTCTACCGCGCCGTCGCCGACGACGACGCCACTCCCCTGCTGCCGCTGCCCATGGTTAACATCATCTCCGGCGGCGCCCACGCCGGCCGCGCGATCGACGTCCAGGACTTCCTCGCCGTGCCCGTCGGCGCGCGCTCGTTCGCCGAAGCCCTCGAATGGTGCTCGCGGGTGCGGGCCGCCACCGCCGACGTCCTCACCGCTCGCGGCACGTCACCCGCGCTCGTGGCCGACGAAGGCGGGCTCGGTCCGGTCCTGCCGACCAACCGGGCCGCGCTGGACCTGCTGACCGCCGGGATCGAACGCGCCCGGCTGCGCCCCGGCGACGACATCGGGATCGCCATCGATGTCGCCGCCACCCAGTTCTTCACCGGCGACCGCTACCGGCTCGCCGCCGAGGACCGCGACCTCACCGCCCACGAGTTGATCGATGAGCTGGCCGGCTGGTGCGACCACTATCCCATCGTGTCCATCGAGGACGCTCTCGCGGAGGACGACTGGACGGGCTGGCGCGACGCCACCCAGCGCCTGGCCGGCCGCCAACTCCTCGGCGACGACCTGTTCGTCACCGATCTCGCCCGCCTCGACCGCGGCGTGCGTGGCCAGGTCGCCAACGCCGTGCTGGTGAAGCCCAACCAGACCGGCACACTCACCGCCGCCCGCGCCGTCGTCCGCCACGCCCAGGACAACGGCTACACCACCGTGCTGTCCGCACGCTCCGGCGAAACCGAGGACAACTGGCTGGCCGACCTCGCCGTGGGCTGGCGCACCGGCCAGATCAAGGTCGGCTCCATCACCCGATCCGAACGCACCGCCAAGTGGAACCGCCTGTTACGCCTGGAAACCGAACTGGGCGAGGACGCCGACTACGCCGGCGCCACCGCGCTTCGCGCGAGCGCCCGTACCACACTTGACGGTGCACGACGCACCTGACGAGCGTCGTTGAGTTCGCACAGCGCTGGTGGCACCCCGGCCAGACCGGGGTGCCACCAGGCAAGGGTTACCGCACCGCGACGCGGTACTCGCCGCCGGGCACGGTCAGCAGCACGTACCCGCCGGACTCGGTCGCGCCCAAGGCCGTGCCGCGGCCGTCCCGCCATACCGTGCGGCCGTTGACCGACACGTCCGCCCCGCGGGTCACCGGCACCGCGATCACGCCGCTGGTGCCCGCCGGCGTGCGCGCGGTCAAGGCGAACCGGCCCGCCTTCTGCTCGGAGCTCCAGCTGACCTCGATGTCACCGAACGCGGTCGGCACGCTGCCGGCGCTCCACTTCAGCTCGGCCGGACGCGGCTGGATCCGCCAGCTCTGGTAGCCGGGCCCGACCGGTGCCACGCCGAGGACCTGCTCGGTCAGCTGCACGGTCGGCGAGGCGGCCCAGCCGTGGGCGAGGCTGGCTGTGGCGCGGTTGACCCCGCCGTCGCTGTTCTTGAACTCCCAGAACGCCCCGGTGTAGAGCAGGTTCGCCGGATCGACCATCGGCCCCCAGGTGCGGCGCATCAACTCCAGCGCTCCCCCGGTGTCACCGACCGCGAAGCGGCCCGCGGTCTCCATGCCGTTGGCGAACGGTTCGATCGTGTGCCCGGTCGGGTCCTTCAGGCCCGGCCCCATGATCGCGCCGTAGGGAGTCCACAGTGTCCTGATCGCGGCCAGCACCCGCCCTTCCTGACCGGCCGGCACGAACCCGTACTGCAGCGCCAGCGCGTTGGCGTCGCCGACGAGCACGCCGGGGTTGGTGCTGCTCTGCGGGTACGCGCCGAGCTGCGGGTTCCACAGCTTCGTCATCACGGCGGTCTTGATGGCGTCCGCCGTGGCGTCGTAGCCCTCGGCGGCCGAGGCCGACCCCACGGCACGCTCCAGCCACGCCATCTCCCGCAGCAGGATGTAGTAGTCGATGCTGTACTTGGTCACTTCGCCGGTCTGGGTGGCCTGCCAGTAATCGCGGTCGTTGGACACCACGAGGTTGTCGGCGGTGCGGAAGCTGTCGTTGTAAGCCAGTTCCCGCCGCAGCGCCGGCAGGACGCTGGTGATGTAGGCCTTGTCGCCGGTGTAGCGGTAGTAGTCGATGAACGCCCGCGCACCGTAGCCCGAGTAGTTGTTGGAGTAGAACAGCGGCGAGCCCTCGGGCGAGGTGCGCTTGGCGAAGTCCGGCGAGCCGGGGAACGCCCCGTCCGCGCGCTGCTTGGCCAGCAGCACGTCCAGCGACGAGCGCAGGTAGTCCGCCCCGACGTCGCCGAGGGTGCTGATCGCCGTCGGCCCCTGCACCAGCAGGTCACCGGTCCAGATGCTGCGGTCGCGCTTGGCGCCGTCGTAGATCCGGGCGTCGGCCAGCCCGTTGAGCCCGGGCGCCTTGAGGTTCATCTGCAGCGTGTACGCGCCGGAGTACCACATCCGGTTGAGCTGGTCGTCGCTGGAGAGGAACCAGCCCCGGTAGTCGGCGGGGGTGGCGCGGTAGGCCTGGAAGTCGACCCCGGCCGAGGACAACGACACGCTGCCCGGCGAGCTCACGGTGACCAGCGCGAACCGGAACCCGCCGTGGAAGCCGCCGTTGAGACGGCCTGGCCCGGTCGGCTGCAGGGTGTCCGGACCACCGACACCGGCCAGGCCCCGCGACTCGTCCGAGCTCGGCGCCCCGGGCGAAGTCGTCACCGGGGTGCCCGCCGCCAGGTCGCGGGGCAGGCCGGAATCCAGGTCGACGGTCTTGGCGGCGGGGTCGAAACCGGTGATCGTCCGCGTGACGGCGTCCGCGCCGGTGCCGAAGGTGATGGTGTTCCCGGCCTCCAGGTTGGCGGCCGAGGCCAGCGGCACCCGGGTCGTTCCCGCCGGGACGGCCGCCGCGACCGTGGTCGACGCGGGTGTCCGGATGTACTGGCGCGCCTCGGACGTCACGATCGTGATCGTGGGGCTGCCGGTGACAGCGGTGATGTCGAGATTGGGCACGCCGCCGACCTCGCGACCGAAGTCGAGCAGGACCGACGCCGGGGTGCCCTCGGCCGCGGTGGTCAGGGTCGTCGCGGGCCCGTGCCCCGAGACCAGGGTCCGGGGGTGGCGCACGTCCCCACGCTCTTGGGCGGCGACCGGACGCACCTGCGGGGACGACGGCCCCAGGACGTATTGCTGCCACTTGGCGGACGCCGACTGGAAGACTGTGTCCGGCACCGGAGCACCGGCAGCGGGCACGGTGGCGGTGACCATGGTCGCGACCGTCAGCACGCCAACGGCCACACTTCGCGCGGATCTAGGAGTAAATCGTTTCAACTCCGACCTACCTCTCTCCCTCGAGCGGATGTTCGTTTCGGAGTACCGGGAAGGTACGGGGCCGCCCCCGCCACGGTGCAAGGATTTGTCCGGAACCGGACATGCGGAACGCCTGGATGGCGCAGCACTACCATGGGCTGATCGACACCGTGCCGACATCGACCGAGGAGGACAGGCTGAACAGGGTGACCATCCGCGAGGTCGCCGAACTGGCCGGCGTGTCCCCCGCGTCCGTGTCGAACTTCTTCCACAAGCCACGCAAGCTCTCCGAAGCCACCCGCGAGCGCATCCAGCAGGCCGTCGACAGGCTCGGGTTCGTGCCCAACGACGTGGCCCGCACACTGCGGATGGGCGTCAGCCCGGTGATCGGGTACATCGCCTTCGAACTGGCGGGAGCGACCACCCCGGAGATCGCCGCGGCGATCGAGCAGCGGGTCTCGGCGCGGGGAATGTACCTGTTGATGGCCAACGACACCGGCTCCCAGCAGCGCGAACGCGCCTACCTGCAGCTGTTCGCCAAACAGCAGGTCAGCGGCGTGATCATCGCTCCGGTCGGCGACGTGGAGGACGAACTCGCGCAGATGCGCGCGCACGGAATCGCCAGCGTGCTCAGCGCCCGCCGTGCGGTGTCGCCGGAACAGGCGTCGGTGTCGATCGACCACGTGGAGGGCGGCCGCCTCGCCATGCGCCACCTCCTCGACCGGGGGCACCGGCGGATCGGCTTCGTCGCCTCGTCGCTCGAACTGCGCCAGGTGGCCGACCGGCTCAACGGCGCCCTGTCGGTGGTCGGGTCCGTCCCCGGCGCGACGCTGGAGATCATCCCGGTGCCCGAACGCTCGGTGGACGCCGGAATCGCGTGCGCGAACGACATCGCCGACCGCTCACCGGAGCACCGGCCGGACGCGTTGTTCTGCGTCAACGACCTGCTGGCGATCGGGGTCGTCCAGGCCTTCGTTGCCGGCCGGCGGGTGAGCGTGCCGGGCGACATCGCGGTCATGGGCTACGACGACATCGAGTTCGCGAAGTCGACGATCGTTCCGCTGAGCACGATCCGCACGCCGCACGTCGAGCTCGGCCGCGCGGTCGCGGACCTGCTGTTCGAGGAAATGACGGTCCTCGAAGCCGGCACCGACCCGGAGCACCGGCGGCAGATCGACTTCTCCCCCAAGCTGGTGGTCCGCGCCTCCACGGGCGGCGACTGACCCTCCCGCTCAGCGGCCACGCCGCCGGGCGGCGGTTGCGCCGAGTGTTGAATCGTTTTACTCTCACCGGCACCAACCTCGTTACCTCCTCTAGCAAGACTCGCAATAACCATAGGTAAATCGTTTTACCTCTCTTCGACGATGAAGGAGAACCCCATGCCCGACCCGACATCGGCGCGCCTGGACCGCAGGCACTGGCTGCTCGCGGTGGCCGCCGGAATGGCGTCCCTGCTCGACTCCGGCGCGATCATCTCTGTCGGCCTCGGGCTGGCGCTCTGGAAGAAGGCGTTCGACCTGGACGTGTGGACCGTGGGCGTGCTCGGGTCCGCGCTCACGCTGTTCATCGCCGTCGGCGCGCTCACTGGCGGCCGCCTGGCGGATCTGGTCGGCCGCGGCCGGATGTTCTCGATGACGATCCTGCTCTACGCCGCGGCCGCGGTCGCGGTGGCCGTCGCGCCCAACGCCACCGTGCTCGTCGCCGGCGTGATCGTCATCGGTGTGGCGGCGGGGGCGGACCTGCCGACCTCGATCGCGGTGCTGTCCGAGCGGGCGCCGCAGGGCGCTCAGGGCCGTCTTGTCGCGTTCACCCACGTCATGTGGACGGTCGGCGTCGTGCTCGCGACCGCGCTGGGCTTCGCGGTGTCCGGGCTCGGGCTGACCGGCATCCGCTTGATCTTCGGACTGCTGGCCGTGCTCGCGGTCGCGACGTTCGCGTTCCGCGCGTTCTACCCGCCCTTCCGCGACCTGGAGGCCGACGCCGAAGCCCGGCACGCCGCGGCCGGCGTCGATGCCGCGAAAGCGTTGCCCCTCAAGGAACTCGTCCGAGAGCGCTCCTACCTCGGCATGATCGCGCTCACCGCGCTGTTCTACCTGTTCTTCACGCTGGTGGCCAACACGTTCGGCTCGTTCAAGACCTACTTCCTGGTCACCGTCGGCGGCACCACCCAGGCCGTCGCCACCGCCGTCTCCTTCGGCACCACGCTCATCGGCCTCGTCGGCACCGTGGTGTTCACCCGGATCGCGGACACCCGCTGGCGCAGCAGGTTCTTCGCCGCGGGCGTGGTCATCTTCGCGTCCTGCCAGCTGCTCATCGCCGTCACCGGCGGTGTCGTGCTGCCCGCGATGATCGCGGCCCTGGTGCTCTACAACATCGGGTTCCCGTTCGTCGGCGAGGCGCTGTACAAGATCTGGACCCAGGAATCGTTCCCGGTCAACGCCCGCGCCACGGTGCAGGGCGCGACCATGGCGGTGGCCCGGTTCGTCGCCGCGGCCTTCGCCCTGGTCACGCCGGCGCTGATCGCCTGGAGCCCCTCGGGTTTGTATTACCTGCTGACGTTCTTCGCGCTGGTGTCCGGCTTCATCGGGGCAGTGATCATCCGGCGGGTTCGCGGCTCAGGCGTGATCGAACCGGCGCCGCTCGCCGACGAGGTCCGCTCATGACGGTCGCGAACCCGCCCCGCATAGGCCTGACCAGTGAGCCCTTCGCCCCGGACCCCTGTCCCCCGCTGTCGTGGACGACGACCACCACGGCCGGCGACTGGGTCCAGGCCGGGGCGGACCTCGAACTCACCACGGACGGCACCCGGCACACCGCGTACGTGGAAGGCGACGCGTCCGTGCTCGTGCCGTGGCCGTTCGCGCCGCTGGTCCCCCGGCAGACGGCCCACCTCCGGGTCCGGGTCCACGGCACGGACGGCTCGCGCTCGAAATGGAGCGAGCCGACCACGGTGACCGCCGGATTCCTCGCTCCTGGCGAATGGGAAGCGAGGTTCATCGGCTCTGGTGCGGAACATCCGCACCTGCTGCGCGGAACGTTCCGCCTTCGGGAAGGCGTGCGGCGGGCGCTGTTGTACGCCACGGCGTTCGGCGTCTACGACGCGCGGCTCAACGGCCAACGGGTGGACGACGCGGAACTGAAACCGGGCTGGACCAGCTACCAGTGGCGCCTCACCTACGACGTCAGCGACGTGACCGCCCACCTGCGGCCTGGTGTGAACGAGCTCGGCATCGAGCTGGCCGGCGGCTGGTACACCGAGCGGTTCGGCTTCCGCGACGCCGCGAGCCGGTTCTACCAAGGACCGCCCGCCGCCGCAGCGCAGCTGGTGATCGAGTACACCGACGGCACGACGGACACGGTGACCACCGGCGAGCACTGGCGCTGGGCGCGTGGCCCGGTCGTCTCCGCGAGCCTGTACCAGGGCGAAACCTACGACGCACGACGGAAACCGGATTCGTGGCGCCCGGTCGCGCTGATCGACGTCCCGGACGTGACACCCGAACCCCGGTGCGCACCGCCGGTCCGGGTGATCGAGCACCGCGCCGTCGAGCAGGTCCGCACCACACCGTCCGGCAAGACGATCGTCGACTTCGGACAGAACCTGGTCGGCCGGGTGCGGATCACCGTGTCGGGGCCGGCCGGACACACCGTCACGCTCCGGCACGCCGAAGTGCTCGAACACGGCGAACTGGGCACCCGCCCGCTGCGCAACGCCGCCGCGACCGACCACTACACGCTGCGCGGCGACGAGGTGGAGACCTGGGAACCGAAGTGGACGTTCCACGGGTTCCGGTACGTCGAAATCGGCAACTGGCCGGGCGAGTTCGACCCGTCCGCGGTCACGGCGTCGGTAATGCACACCGACATGCGGCGTACCGGCTGGTTCACCACGAACCACCCGCTGGTGCAGCGGTTCCACGACAACGTCGTCTGGGGCATGCGGGGCAACTTCGTGTCCATCCCCACCGACTGCCCCCAGCGCGACGAACGCCTCGGCTGGACCGGCGACATCCAGGTCTTCGCTCCCACCGCGTCATTCCTCTACGACTGCGACGCCTTCCTCCGATCGTGGCTACGGGATGTCGTCGCCGAGCAGCGCGCCGCGGACGGTGTCGTGCCCATGGTCGTGCCGGCGGTGATCCCCCAGGTCCCCGGCCTGTCCGAACCGGTCGCCGCGTGGGGCGACGCGATCACCGTGGTACCGACGGTGCTGCACGAACGCTTCGGCGACCGGGAGCCACTGGAGTCGTGCTTCACCGCCATGGCCGCCTGGGTCGACACGGTGAGCGACCGCTGCGCCGGTGCGCTGCTGTGGGAGCGCGGTATCCAGTTCGGGGACTGGCTCGACCCCGATGCTCCGCCCGACCTACCCGGGCAGGCGAAGACCGACGCCGGGATCGTCGCCACCGCCTACTACTTCCGCTCCGCCGACCTGACGGCACGCGCCGCCGTGCTCCTGGGCCGCGACGACGACGCCCACCGCTACGGCGACCTGGCGCGGCGAATCGCCGCCGCCTTCCGCGACGCCTACGTCACGCCCAGCGGCCGAATGATGTCCGACGCGCCGACCGCCTACGCCCTGACGATCGTGTTCGGCCTAGTCACCGACGAGCGCCGGGCAGCACTGGGCAGGCGGCTGCGCGAACTGGTCCGCGCGTTCGGCTACCACATCTCGACAGGCTTCGTGGGCACCCCGATCATCTGCGACGCGCTCACCGCCACCGGGCACGCCGACGCGGCCTCGCGCCTGCTCACCACGACCGAATGCCCGTCGTGGCTCTACCCGGTGACCATGGGCGCCACCACGATCTGGGAACGCTGGGACTCGATGCTCGAAGACGGCTCCATCAATCCCGGCCAGATGACCTCGTTCAACCACTACGCCCTCGGCGCGGTGGCGGACTGGCTGCACCAGCACGTCGCCGGCCTCGCCCCGGCCGAGCCCGCCTACCGGCGCATCCGAGTGGCACCGGTGCTGCTGGACACCCTCGACGACGCCGCCGCCTGGCACGACACGCCGTACGGCCGGGCGTCCGCCGGCTGGCGGCGAGAGGGAGACCTGGTGCGGTTCCACGTCGAGGCACCGCCCAACACCCGCGCCGAGGTGCTCCTGCCCTCCGGGGTGAAGTATGAGGTGGGCAGTGGGATCCACGAGTGGGCTGAACCCCACCTTCGCGCGACATCGGCACGTGACGACCTGAGCCTGGACAGCGATCTGACCACGGTGATCGACGATCCCAGCGCCTACCAGGCCGTCCTCGGCGCGATCCGCGACCTCGATCCCGACCGCGCGGCCACCTTCCGCCGCACCACGAGGTGGACGCCCGGCCGCTCCCTGCGCGACCCGCTCAACAAAGCCCCGCTGGATATCCTCGACGCGGTCGACAAGGCGCTCCGCGGCCTGCCCACCACCTCAGCGGTCCCGGAGCGTGCAGAAGATCTGGCGCCGCCCGATGAGGACGACGCCCGCACGTGACCCTTCCCAGCGTCCCCAGTCCTCCGCAAGCGACCGAACTGGACGAAGAAGCCGAGTACGCCGGCGTGTCAACCCGGCGCCCCCGTGATTCGCGAGGTGCGGACGCGTGTCTGCAGGTGGTACCTGCTTCCGCCCTGCCGCTCCAAGCGCCTTCCAGCCGCCCGGGTAGATCGCGGCGACGACGCGGCCGCCCGTTCGTACCACCGGCGGGCACTGGCGAGCGCGATCTCGGCCATGTATTTCGCAAGCGCCAGACCGCGGTCGGCAGTTCCATTGCGTTGAAGCCCCGGGCGGAACTGGGAAATCCAGGCGCACCTGTGCCGGTCCAACCCGCCGACGTAGGGACCGAGGTTTCCGCCAGGATCAGGTGCCTTACGAACGCTGCGGCAAAGACCTCTCACCTGATCATTCTCACGGCCCCGCACCACCGGTAGCCCTTGCACCGGGTCACGAATGAAGGTCCCCTTCGACGGCACTGTGACGACGAGTCCCTCGTCTCGTAGGAGCTGAGTCGCGTGGCGAAGGGTGCCGAGCGCGACGCCAAGTTCTGCCGCCAAGCGCCGTTCGGCCGGTAGCGGTGTGTTCGGCGGGAGTTCACCGGATTCGATGCGGGCCTTGAACTGCTCGAAAACCGTCCGATAGAGATATTGCGGAGTTCGACGATCTTCCGTCATCGCCGACTCCGGTGCACGCGTACCCAGCCGTTTTCTTCGTTGAGCGCAACCTTCACGCGCTCGGGCATCGCGTGGCGAGGGCGATGCTGCGGCCGAACGCTTCTCGCCGAGGAAGGCACGCCACGGCAAATACGAGAAATCCACCGCCACATCATTCTTCCCTCCAGGTTTGGTGCGGTGCTACACACCAAACGACGGTGCAATGCGCGAACAGGGTCTGTTCAGGGTCTGGTTGACACCTCACCTGTGAGGTTCCGGCCTCGCCTGGAAGGATGTCATCGTGCCCAAGCCCTATCCCCGCGAGTTCCGTGACGACGTGGTCGCCGTGGCCCGTCGCGGCGAGACCCCGTTGAAGCAGGTCGCGAAGGATTTCGGGATCTCCGAGTCCTGCCTGGCCAACTGGCTGCGCGCCGCCGACGTCGAGGACGGCACCCGGCCCGGCGTAACCCGCGAGGAGTCCGCTGAGCTGCGCGAACTGCGTAAACGCAACCGGCTGCTGGAGCAGGAGAACGAGGTGCTGCGCAAGGCGGCTGCCTATCTGGCGCAGGGCAATCTGCCGGGAAAATAGCCTTCCCGCTCGTCCGTGAACTGGCCGCGGCCGGCGCCCCTGTGCGAGTGCCGGTCGCGGTGACGTGCAGGGTGCTGGGTATCTCCCGGCAGGCCTACTACCAGTGGCTTCGCGATCCGGTCTCGCAGCGGGACTGGGATGACGCCCATTTGATCAATGCCGCCCTCGACATTCATGCCGATGACCCGGCCGACGGGTACCGGTTCATCGCCGACGAACTCGCCCAGCGCGGGTTCACCGCCTCGGAGAACCGGGTGTGGCGGATCTGCTCGATGCAACAGATCTTCTCGCTGCACGCCAGGAAGAAGGGCCCTCTGCCGCAAGGCCGGGCCGCCGGTGCACGACGACCTGGTGCGCCGCAGCTTCACCGCCGACGCGCCGAATGTGCTGTGGCTGACCGACATCACCGAACATGCCACCAGGGAGGGAAAACTGTATCTGTGTGCGATCAAGGACTGCTACTCCAACAAAATCGTCGGATACTCCATAGACACGCACATGCGGGCCTCACTCGCCGTCAGCGCGCTGCGCAACGCGATCGCGCTACGCTACCCGGCCGGCACCGTGGTCCACTCCGACCGAGGGGCCCAGTTCCGCTCCGCCGCCTACCGGCGAATGCTCCGCAGTCACGGGCTGGCCGGATCGATGGGCCGTGTCGGCGCCTGTGGTGACAACGCCGCGATGGAATCATTCTTTTCGTTGCTGCAGAAGAATGTCCTCGACACTTGCCGGTGGCGCACCCGCGACGAACTGCGGCTGGCGATCGTGTCCTGGATCGAGACGAAGTACCACCGCAAACGCCGCCAACGCGCCCTGGGCAAGCTCACCCCAGTCGAGTTTGAGACCATCTACACGCCCGCAACAGCGGCCTGAAAACAGTCAGCCCCGGTGTCAACCGAAGTCTGGGCAGACCCGGGCTCCGCATCGCCGCTTCAACCTGGGCACGGCGTGCGCTGTTGACCAAGTGCGAACTGGAACCTACTGCATGAGGCATCCGGTGGAACTGCTCGTGCAACCGTCAGAAAATGTCAGCCCCTTCGGGCAGACTACGCGCATGGAAGGAAGCGACGTCGGGTTCGTGTATGTCTTGACCAATCCCGCGATGCCTGGGTTGGTCAAGATCGGTTTCACCACTGATCTGCCAGAGGACCGCGCCGCGGCTTTGTCACGCCATCCTGGCGTGCCGCTGTCCTTCACCGTCGAGTTCCGAGCGCTCACCACACGATGGCGGGCTCTCGAAAAGCTCGTCCACAGATACCTTGCTGACGCACGCGTCAACCCGAAGCGAGAATTCTTCCGTGTCCCCGTCGACCGGGCGATCGAGACTGTCCGGGAATGCGTCCTCGACATCGACGGCATCGATGCATGGGGCACGGGCGCCTCAAGCCGCCCGCACCTGATCGGCGACCCCCAGCGCATCAGCCTTGCCTTGGAAGCTGGAGACATCTTCGTCTTGTTGTCTCACTCGGGCCTATCGTCGTCGCACGGCTTCGGGTGGCAGCCAGTCGATGTGTGGCAAGCGCACGCGAACGGAGACCAATTGGAGATCATTCCTGCCGCGCGCGAGGGCGAGACCGCCGGGTTCAGCATCGGAGACGAGCTTGGCGCTCAGGACCCCGTCCCCCATCTGGACCGCGAGCGGAAGGTCAGCAACGGGCTACTGCTCGGCAGAGAGCGGCTCACTCCAGGCGACCGGGTGCTATGGCTGTCGGATTCCGGCAATGTGGTCGAGAAGTGCAAGAGCGTCCTGTTTGAGGCATTGGCCTATTGTCAGGTCGTTTACCGGAGCTGGACCCCTCAGCTGACGACGGACGGGCACCCTCTGCTTCTCAACATCCTCACGCGAGAACCGAGCCCGGCGATGGTCGCCGCATCACAACACGCGATCGCGCTTCCAGCCCCACGGGCATGGGCCCCACGGCCGACAGCCCAATCAGCTCCGATGGACCCAATCACGCCCGAGCGCTGGTTGCCCCAATTACGCCCACGCGCTCAACGGAAGAAGAAGTCTCAGCATCGTTCGACCCGCAACACACGACACGGCGCGTGAAAGCGGAACTCTCACGCCCGCGCTACCAACGCCGATCCACTGAGCGGGCGCCGAACGGGCTCCACACCCGACGTCACCCACGCGCACAGGCGCGTGCGCATTGCCAAGGCTGCCCTGCGACCTGACCTCCCGTGCACCGCATGCCGGTCGGCCACGTGGAGCCGCGCTTCCTGCCCCCAGCTGGTCAAGCGGCTTCCCTACGCGACGATGCCATCGTCGACGCCTACTACGTCATGCTCGGCGCCGCCCTGCTCGAGCTGCAGATCTCGGCGAGGTAGAGGGCAGGAGCATAGCCAGCCCAGAATGGATGGCAGCGACACACATTCAGCAGGTTCTCCTGAATCTGCGCACCGGTCCGGCGCAGAACCTCTTGTTCGCCTACACTTGCTGGCGGGCCACGCCTGCCTTCGTGCACTGCTGACGACTATCGGGGTGCACGGCCTCGCCGACGTGCCCGCGGTGCTCGCCGTGCTCGCGTCCGTCGCGGTGATCGTCCGGCTGCTCGCCGTCGCCGTGCGGCACGTGTGGCAGACCCGCCGGCACCACACGCGGCCACCTCGCTCGTCCCCTGCGCACCGCCGATCCCACGCCGTTCTGCCGTCCCGACCTGGCCCAGCCGGCGCGGTGAGACGGTTGCTCCCAGGTGAGGGAGGCCGGCCTCAGACGGTTTCCCGTACTTCTCCGACGGGTTGGGTGCCGCCTTGATCGTGGTCAGCACTCTCAAGTCGACGGCGCGAGCGCCGGCGGGTTTCTGCGCTGATTCCCCCGGCTGACCGCCGCGCCAAGCCGAACGCCGGCCCGGTCCCGCCGGGGACGCGGACGAGCCCGTGGCTCAGTAGCTGAACGTGGTGGCCGGCTCGTCACCGATCCAGTTCCACATCGGGACCGTGCCGTTGAGCTCGGCGCCGCCGATCAACGTGTCGGGGTCCAGCTGCTTGGCGTTGAAGCAGATCGGGCAGACGAAGTACCGCCCGCCCGCGGTCTCGTACCGCTTGACCAGGTCGGCCAGCGGTGGGCAGCCGTCGCAGGCCACGCCGGTCGCGGTTTTCGGCACGGCGAGCCGGACCGCCTCCTTCGCCAGGAACATGAGCGTCTCGCGGCCGGTCTCGGCAGCGCCGACGGCGACCAGGAACGCGACGGTGACCTTTTCCGGATCTTCCAGTCCGGTGCTCAGGCTGATGACGGCTTTGCTGGGCATGGCCCCTCCTCGGAGTCGGATGAGGGCACGGTAGGAGGGGGCCGGCGCCGTGTCGTCGGGTGTTCTCCCTACAAATCGAGCGGGTCGAGCAAGCCGTTGCGCAGCGCGAACAGGGTCGCCGTCGCCCGCGAGGACGCCCCGGTCTTGGCGTAGATCCGCTCGATGTGGGTGCCCGCCGTCTTGCGGGAGATCCCCAGGCGCGCGGCCACGTCGCCGGTGGCGGCACCCCGCGCGATCAGGACGAGCACCTCCACCTCGCGCGGTGTCAGGCCCGCGGGCCCGGGGCGGCGGGCCTGACGCCCTTCGACACCCGCCGCGGTCAGCACGGCGTGGGCGGCGTCGGTGTCGAGACGTCCGGCCCGGACCTCGCTGCGGAGCACGCCGGCAGCCGCCTTCGCCGGGAGGGCCGGACGGTGCGCGCGCGGCTCGAGCATGGCCCGGTACGCGCAGGCCGCGGCCAGGATCCGCCCGGTCATCGGCACCGCGGCACCGCCGATTCCGCGGTGGTACCCGCTGCCGTCGTGGCGCTCGTGCGCGAGCGCCGCGACCGCGCCGATCCTGCCCAGCTTCGCGGGCCGGGCCAGCACGCGTTCGGTGTAGTACGCGCTGAGCCGGATCCGTTCCCACTCGGTGACCGACAGCGGCCCCGGCTTGCCGAGAACGGTCACCGGCACGCCGTGCAGACCGATGTCGTGGACGAGACCGGCCCGGTGCAGGACCGTCAGGTCCCGCGGCGGCAGCCCCATCACGCCGGCCACCCGGCCGGCCAGTTCGCCGACCCCGCGGGAATGGCCGGCTCGCCAGCCGCTGCGCAGATCGGTGAAGTCGGCCAGCCCCTCCAGCGCGGCGTCGAGTTCCCGTTCGGACAACCGGCGGCACAGCGCCGGCTCCGCCGCGAGCACCCGCGGCACGTCCACGGTGTCGCCGAGCCCGTCCAGCAGTTCGCCGGCGTGCGCGCAGAACGCGTCGACGACGGCCGGCGCGAACTGACCACCCCGGCGCGCCCGGGCCACGCCGACCGCGGCGTCCACGCCGCCATGCCGGTGGTGCACCTCGGCCACGTCGGCCAACTGGAACAGCTGCACCAGCGGGGACACGTCGGTGGCACCCACACCAGCCGGGACGCCGCGACCGTCCCACCGGGTGAAGAACTGGCGCAGGGCGGTGCCCACCTCGTGACCGAGGCCGAGCCGTTCCGCGAGCACCGCCGTGGTCAGACAGTGCGACTGGATCCCCCGCGCCACCCGGTTGCCGTTGGTGAGCATCAGCGTGGCGACGGCCCGGATCCGGCGTGGCGTGGCCTGGCCGGCGGCGGCGTGGCGGGCGAAGAACGCGGCCCCGGACAGCCCGGCGAGGTCGGCGTCGTAACTCCCGGCCCGGAAAGCGATGTCGTCACCGAAGGACGCCGCGACCTCCGGTGCGTCGGCGACGCAGCCCACCCACGACAGCATGGCGACGTAGAACAGCTCGTCGCGCCGCTCCCCCGCGACGCCGAGGCGGTCGGCCAGCCCCGTGGCGAGGCGCCACGCGCGCAGCAGGTGCTCCATGGGCTGCCCCAGGCCCAGGTCGGTCGCGAGCGAGAACGCCGCCAGCAACTCGGCCAGCGTGATCCCCGAATCGCGATCACGCTCCTCCATGTATGCAGGATAGAGCGCTGCCCGCCGGTTCGGGCTCAGCTCCGTCGCACGGTGCTCGGCTGCGAGGGCGCGGCCTGCGCCGCCGCGTGGGTGGTCAGCGTTCGGCGGCACACCTTGCCCGTGGGGGTCATCGGCAGTTCCGGGAGCACCAGCAGCGCTTCGGGTAGTTTGCGGCTCTCCAGGCCGTGCCGTTGCCGCAGGTAGCCGCTCAGCTCGGCCAGGTCCGGCGCCCGCGCGCCGGGCCTCGGGGTGATGCACGCGCACAGGCGCTCGCCGAGGTCGTCGTCCGGGATGGGGACGCATGCCGCCTCGGCGACGGCCGGGTGCGCGGCCACCAGCTCTTCGACCTCCACCGGGCTGATCTTGTACCCGCCCCGGTTGACCACCCGCCGCAGGCGGCCGAGCACCGTGAGCCTGCCCTGCTCGTCGAGCACCCCGCGGTCGCCGGTGCGTACCCAGCCGCCGGGGCGGCGGTACCGGGCGTCGAGGTCCGGAGCGGCCACGTAGCACAGCGGGGTCATCGGCCCGAGCGCCCAGATCTCCCCCGCCTCACCGGCCGGCCGCGTGGTCCCGTCCGGCCCGGCGATCCGGATGGCGCACACCGCCGGATCGGGCCGGTTGCCGGCGGCCGAATGGCAGTTCACCCCGTCGGAGGACCCGTAGACGGTGATCACCGGGCACCCGAACCGGTCCCGGCAGGCGCGGGCGACCGGCTCCGGCAGCACGTCACCACTGGCGACCAGCGCACGCAGCCCACTCATCGCGGTGGCGGCCGGGTGCGCCGCCAGACGCCGCAGCATGGTGGGCACGCCGAACACGTGCGTCGGCCGGTGCTCGGCCATCATCCGCAGCGCCTGGCCCGCGTCGAACCGCGGCTGCACCAGCAGGGTGCCGCCCAGGGCGGCCACCGTCACCGGAACGCCGGCCGAGCCGAACGACGACGCCAGCGGCGCGAGCACGAAGTTGCGCACCGGTTCCGGCCCGGCGGCCAGCGCGCGCACGTACCGGGCCCGGCCGCCGGCGATCGCGTCGTGCGAGTAGGCGACCATCTTGGGCTCGGCCTCCGACCCCGACGAGACCATGATCCGCGCCGGCCACGCGGCATCCACGGCGGCGGGTTCGCCCCGCCCCGGCGTGGCCGCGCGCAGCTCGGTCATGGTCAGCAGCACCGGCCCCGCCGGCCCGGCGACCGCGGCGTCACCGATCAGGCCCGCGGCACGGCTGCGGCCGAGCAGGCTGCGCAGCGTCCGGGCCGACCGGTCCGGGACGGGCAGGGCGACCGCGCCGATCGTCAGCACGGCCAGCTCGGCCACCACGGCGTCCACCCCGCCCGGCAGCGCGATCCCCACCACGTCCCGCTCGCCGAGCCCCGCGGCCCGCAGGCCGGCCGACACGACGCGCACGTCAGCGGCCAGCTCCGCGTACGTCACCGTCCCCGCGGGGTCGATCACCGCGGCCTGGTCCGGGTGGGCCTGCGCCCGTTCCCGGAACAGGGTGGCGAGGTCGCGGCCGGGGCACCAGCCGCGATCACGCCACTCCCGCCGCAGCGCCGCCGGCACGTGGTCGGTCAGGACGAGACCGGACCGCGAGACCCACCTCACCAGAACTCCCACGGCGGGCGCACCGACACCATCCGCCCGCCCGCCGCGTCCCCGGTGATCTCCAGCGCCTGCTCGAACCGCCAGTCGGCCGCGAGCTGCCGCAGGTCGGTGCACACCGGCACCGCGGGCAGCCCGGCCTCGGCGAGCTGCCGCAGGACCTCCGCGGTGGAGCGCTGCCGCGCCCCACGGAGCACCGCCTGCCCCGCACCCAGCGCGGGCCGCGCGACGCGGGACAGCATCAGGTACCCGTCGGCCGTCCGCAGTGGACGGTCCAGGTCGGTCCACACCGGACGGACCGGGGACCGGGGCAGGGCGGCCGTGGCCGACAGCAGCGAGCTGTCCGTCCGGCTGCCGATCCCGGTCCGGATCCGGGTGTGCAGCGCGCCGAGCACGCCCAGCGCGCACACCAGCCCGCCGAGGAGGTCGGCGAGGGTGAGCAACGTGGGCGCCGGTGGCTCGCCCTGGGGGCGGATCGCGGCCGCCAGCCCGGACTGGGCCTGCACCACGTAGTCGGTGGCGATCTTCGGGCCCGCGCCGGGCTCCGGTCCCCACCCGCCGGCCGCGGCGTACACCAGCCCCGGGCGCACGCGGTTCAGGTCCGCGGCGTCGAGGCCGAGCGCCTGGGCCTTGCCCGGCGCCCAGTTGTGCAGGAACACGTCGGCGCCCGCGACGAGTTCGCACAGCCGCGCGCGGCCCGCCGCGGTCGTGAAGTCCGCCTCGGCCACCCGCTTGCCGTCGTTGATCGCGCGGAAGCGGGCGGAGCAGTCGCCGGCGAGCGGTGGCGGCCAGCGCAACGGGTCACCGCCCGGGGGTTCCACGCGCACCACGTCCGCGCCGAGCATCCGCAGCAGGTGCCCGGCCAGCGGCCCCTGCACGCGGCGGGCCGACTCCACGACCACGATGCCCTCCAGGGGCAGCTCCCGGGGCCGGTGGTAGCTCTGGCGGGAGGTTCCGGCCAGCGGCTCGAAGCGCCACGGCGCGGACTCCGGCGCCAGGCCGGGCGTTTCCCGGACCCGCATCACGACCACACCGCTGGCGGTGCCCGCGGCGAGCACCCGGGCGAACGGCCGGCCGGTGGCGATCTCGTGCAGCTCCGGGGGCAGCGGGCAGGTCGCGGTGCCGAAGCGCAGCTGGAACGGCGGCCAGCCGTGCCGGATCGCCTCCGGTCCGGCGCCGAGGAGGTGCCAGAAGCGCTGCCACGGCTCGGCGTCGAGGGTTTCGATCTCGAACCGCACCCCGTCGGCGGACACGAACGGCGGGGGCAGGCCCGGTCCGGGGACGGGGACGGCGTCCGCGGCGTTGTCGGCGGCCAGGTACTGGGCGGCGAGCAGCAGGGCCGCCTGGCTCGCCGAGGTGCGCACCGCGGTGAGCGGGAGCCCGCGTGCCCGCGCGATGAGCGCGGCGACCACGCCGTGCGCGGCGAGGATCCCGGCGACCGACGCGGCGACGTCCATCGCCAGCGGAACCGGGTGCCCGTCGCGCCTGCCGTGGATGTGCATCAGCCCGCACGCCGCCTGGACCCCGGCCTCGTCCACGAGGGGCAGGCGGACCGGCCCGGCCCACGTGACGTCCGCGGTCACCCCGGTGGGGGCGCAGCCGAGCTGCCGCAGCAGCCGCAGCAGGACGGCCGTGGCGGCGGGCGGAGCGGGCGACGTGGCACGCGTGACGGTCACGACGCCCGCCTGCCGTGGACCGAGTACATCACCGGCGACACCGCGCGGAACCCGGGATCGGTCATCACCCGCCGCACGTCCGCGAGGTGTTCCCCGGTCAGCCCGGCGGCGGCCAGCCGCTCGTGGAGGTGGTGGCTGGTGTGCAGGAGCAGCCGCAGGCCCGGCGATCCGGCGTGCCACACCGTCACCTCGGCGTGCACGTCGATCCCGGTGAGCCCGGCCGCGCGCATCTCCTCGGCGACCTGGGCGCCGTAGCCGGGCTCGGCGCCGGCCGCGCGCATCACGGTGGCGACTGCGGCGCGGAACTCCTCGTAGCGTCGCCGGGCCGCCGGGCCGGGCGCGAGCAGGCAGGGCCCGTAGCCGGTGTCGAACTCGTCGATCTGCAGCCACCCGCCCGGCCGCAGCGCCCGGGCCAGCTTGCCCAGCACCGCGGCGCGCCGTGGCAGGTGCCGCAGGACGAGCCGCGCGTGCACGAGGTCGAACGCGGCCTCCGGCAGCGGGTCGGTGACGACGTCGTGCCGCTGGACGACCAGGTTCGCGGCGGTGCCGACGTGCCCCGGGTCGAGGTCGGTGGCGACGACGCCACCGGACGGGGCGACCCGCGCGGCCAGCCAGCGGGAGACGCTGCCGCCGCCCGCGCCCACGTCGAGGCACCGCCAGCCGGGGCCGGCACCGGTGGCCGCGAGCCGCCGGGTGGTCAGCGGGTCGTAGGCGGCGGCCAGCCACTGGTGCTGCCGGGCGCGCGGATCGTCGGTCCCGGTGGCCCCGGCGCCGGCGAAGACGTAGCCGGCCGGGGTGTCGGCGCGCGTGCTCATCCCACTCCCTTCACGAAGACGTGCACGGTTCGGATCAGGTCCAGCGGCCGGAGCCGGGCAGCGTGGCGCCGTCCTGCAGCTCGGCGAGGAGCGCGGACCGGCGCACCTTCCCGGTGGCGGTGCGGGGAACCTCGTCCCAGCGCAGCGCGACCGGCTCGCGCAGCGGCGGCAGGTCGCGCACGGCGGTGGCCCACGCGGCGCGGTCGAGCGCGCCGTCCTCGGTGACGGCCACCGGCAACGGGGGCCGGCCGCGGGTGGTGAGGACGACGCACTCGATGACCTCCGGCAGCCGGTCCGCCACCACGTCCTCGATCTCCAGGCAGCTCAGCGCGCCGGCGTGGTCGACCTCGCGGTCCAGCAGGAGCAGGCTGCCGTCCCGGCGCCGGACCCCGATGTCGCCGGTGTTGAACCACCGCCCGTCGCGCTTGGCGGCCCAGCGGTCGTCCTCGCCGACGTAGCCGAGGCAGGTGGCGGCCGTGGCGGCCAGCACCAGGCCGGGCCGGCCGGCCGGTACCGGGCGCAGGGTCGCGGGATCGACGACCCGCAGCCGGGTGCGCCCGGGCACCGGGTGGCCGAGGTTGCGGGTGCCCGGGTGCCGCTCGCCGCGCTGCCGCACCGACCCGCGGGTGAAGAAGCGGAACGTGAGCGGGCCGGTCTCGCTCTGGCCCCAGCCCTGCATCCACAGTGGAGTCCGCCGTCCGGACGCGGCCAGGTAGTCCCGGACCGTCGGCGGGTGGATCGCGTCGAACGTGGACAGGTAGAGCCGCACGTTCCGGAACGCGTTGTCCAGCCGGGACAGCAGCGGCCGCAGCCGCAGGTAGTTCGCCGGGGTGGACTCGACGATCGTCGGCGGCGCGGCCCGCAGCACCGGGTCGGCGGTGTCCGGGTCGGCGCCGGTGAGGATGCTGATCGAGCGGGGGCCGAGGCAGAACACGCTCGCCGTCCAGCAGAACGCCCGGCCGTGTGCCCAGGCGCCGGCGTTGGCCAGCACGTCGTCGCGGCGGGCCGCCAGCACCGGTACCCGCACGGCCTCGAACCGGGCGAGGGTGCCGATGACGGTCCGGGTCGAGTGCACCACCAGCTTGGGCACCCCGGTGGTGCCGGAGGTGTGCACGACGACCAGCGGGGCGTCCGGTTCGGGCCGCCGGGGCGGCGGGGGCGGCGTGCCGCGCACGTCGTCGGCGGACCGGGCGCCGGGCACCGGTTCGCCGAGCGCGAGCACCGGCAGGGCCAGGCCGCGGAGGTCGACGCCGGCTTCGGCGCAGCGCTGCAGGACGGCGGAACCGGCGAGCAGCACGGACGGCCGCAGGCGGTGCAGCAGGGTCGCCAGCGACGGGGCGTCGAGGTTGCCGGCGATCTGCGCGGGCACCGCGCCGAGCCGGATCGCCCCGCAGGCCAGCAGGACGTAGTCCCAGTGGTTGTCCTTGACGATCGCGACCGGATCGCCCGGCCGCGCCCCGGCGGCGTGCCACCAGGCGGACACCTCGCGCACCAGTCCGGCGAGCGCGGGGACGTCGTAGCTGGTGCCGCCCTCCGGCGCGATGTCGAACGGGCGGTCCAGCCGGACGGTGGTGGGGATGGCGTGCTCCGCGCACTCGTCGAACAGCACGCCCATGTCGTAGGGCTTCATACCCGGGCCTCCCGCCGGTTCCGGGCGAGCAGGGACCGGACCCGGGCGGAGGCGAGCGCGGCCGCCCGGACGGCGCCCTCGCTGCTGGGCCGCAGCAGGACCCAGTCACCGGCGTAGTCGACCGGGCCGACCGGCCGGTCCGCGAACGCCGCGCGCAGCCGCAGCGCCGCCGGGGGCGCTTCCGGCAGGCCGTGCCGGAAGCGGTGCACGAGCGTGGTCGTGGTGGCCGCCGTGATGCCGGGCAGGTAGCGCTCGGCGGCCGCGACGAGCCGTCCGGCGACCGCGGCGTCCGGTTCGGACAGCAGACCGGGGACCGCGGCGGGGGCGGCGATCAGGCTGATCAGCCCGCGTCCCGCCGGAACGCGGCCGGGGTGCTTCGCGTGATCGACGACGAGCCCGGCGAGCAGGGCGTTCGCGGCGGCCGCGGCGAGCAGCGCGTACAGCGGCACCGGTGACCGGGGTGCGAGCGGCCGGTCGAGGAGGCAGGCGACCTTCAGGACCGGGGCGAACGTGCAGGCGCGCAGGAACGCGCGCTCCGGCTCGGGGGCGGTGGGATACAGCGGCGCGGCGACCGGTGCGGGCACGCACAGGACGACGGACGCCGCGCTCAGGTCTCCGCGATCGGTCACGATGCGCGCGCGGTGCCCGTCGGCGGCCACCTCGCGCACGGCGCACCCGGTCTCGACCGGCACGCCTCCCGCGAGGCGACGGGCCAGCGAGTCCATGCCGTCCCGGTAGGTGCGCCAGCACGAGACGCTCCCGACCTCGTTCATCAGCGCCACCATCGGCGCGGCGCACGACCGGCGCGTGTCCCAGCCGAAGAAGGCGGACGCGACGGGCGCCAGCAGGTGGTCGTGCAGATCCGGGTGGTACCGGGCGGCCATCTCGGCCACGGTGGCGGTGCCCAGCGGGGTCCGCTCGGGCTGGTCGGGATCGAACGCCGCCCGCCCGCGGGCCAGGCCCAGCTGGAAGCGCGCCAGGTCCAGCCGCGCGCGCCGGGACAGTCCGGCTCCGGTCACGACGGCCCGCGGGTCGGCCACGCCGCGGTGCGCGCGGCCGTCGCGCCACACGCCGATCGCGTGGCCGATCTCCGGCACCTCCGCCGGGGTGAACCCGGTGCGCCGCAGCAGTTCCCAGGTGGCCCGGTAGCCGCGCGCGGAGATCTGTTCCGCGCCTTCGTCGATGACGAACCCGGCGTGCCGGGTGGTGGCCATGCGGCCGCCCACCCGGTGCCCGGCCTCCAGGACCCGCACGTCCGCTCCGGTGGTGGCGAGCTCGTGCGCCACGGTGAGCCCGGCGATTCCGGCGCCCACCACCACGACGTCGGCGCTCACGCCGCGGTCCCCACGAGCAGCACGGAGGCGGCGATCAGCAGCACGGTGCTCACCCGGTGGATGGTGAAGCCCATCCGGCGGGCGCGCATGATGTCGCCGCGGCGGAAGCCCGTGTACCACTGGGCGGCGCGCAGCACGGTCACGGGCAGCATCAACGGCACGAACCACCACGGGGCGAACCCGGCGACGGTGGCGGTCAGCACGATGGCGAACTCGGCGGCGGACAGCGCGCCGATGAACACCGCGTTGGCCGTCGGCGAGACCAGCGCCGCCACGGTGGGCCGGCCGATGCCCCGGTCGCCCTCGATGTCGTTGGTGTTGGAGTACACCCCGAACAGCAGCGGGCCGAGGCCGAACAGCAGCGCCTGCGTCACCACGAACGCGGAGGCTCCCCCGGTGACCAGCGCGTAGGGGGCGAGCACCAGCGCCCAGCCCAGCGCCGCGATGAACAGTTCCTGGAACCCGTGGTAGCTGAGCTTGATCCCGTAGGAGTACTGCAGCGAGATCACGAACAGCACGGCGATCGCGACGACCAGCCACACCGGGCGGTGCGGGGCCAGCGCGACGGCCACCGTCCACAAGAGACCGCCCGCGGCCGCGGCGGCGGTGGCGAATCCGGCGACCTCCCGTTCGGTGAGGGTGCCGGCCACCAGGGGCTTGCGGAGCTTGCGCCGCAGCGGCGCGTCGGGTGCGTAGTTGGCGATGTCGCTGCCGTCGCGGTACCCGGTGAGGTCGTCGAGCGCGACCAGCGCGGCCAGCACGCAGACCTCGCCGAGGCCGAAGGCCAGCAGCATCGGCAGCACGCCCAGGTCCAGCCGCCCGGCCTGCGCCGACACCGCGGCCAGCACCAGCGGCACGCTCAGGTAGTAGTCGAAGACGTCCAGCTTGGCCAGCCGGGCGTAGCTGCGCAGCTTCGGTTCCGGCCGGAGCACCACCGCGTCGGCCGTCATCGCGCACCGGTCCGGATCAGCGCGGCCGCGGACAGGTCGCCGCCGTAGTCCAGCTCCTCGCGGCACCGCAGCCGCCCGCCGGGGATGAGCGCGACGTACTCCTCCATCGGCCGCAGCCGGGACCACCGGCTCACCGGGACGCGGGCGTGCTCGTACTCGACCAGCACGACGTACCGGGCGGCCGTGCCCAGGGCCTGGCAGGCGGCCGCGAGCCGCGCCGGATCCAGCACGTGCATGAGTACCCACACGCACACCGCCGCGTCGAATTCGCCGGGACGGGCCTGGAACTCCTCGATCCGCTGCCTGCGGAAGTCCACTGTGTCCTGTCCCGCGCAGTTCCGCCGCGCCGCGTCGAGCATTTCGGCGGTCATGTCGATCGCCGTGAGGTGCTCGGTGCGCGCCGCGATGTGCGGGGTGAGCCTGCCGACCCCGCACCCGACCTCCAGGCCGCGCCGCAGCGGGCGGCCGAGCTCGGCGGCCGCCCGGTCGAGCAGGGCGCCGACGAGCGCGCGCGTGGCGGCGGTGACCTCGGCGTTGAGGTGGCCGGGCTGCGAGGCGCGCATGACGCGGGCGAGCCCGTCGCGGCCGGCGCGGCGGCGCCATTCCTCGCCGATCTCGTCGTCGGTCAGGGACGTGCCGTCCTGGGGGCGGGCGGGCACAACGCTCATCGGGGTTCTCGCTTTCGGGGTCGGGCTCAGCGGGCGGCGGCCGCGCGGGGCATCGCGAACTCGCACACGGCGTCGGCGACGCCGGTGACCTGCTCGTCGGTGAGGTTCGGGTGGATCGGCAGCGCGAGGATGCGGTCGCACGCGTGCTCGGCGTGCGGCCAGCGCGCCCCGGGCGGGGCGAACGGCGCGAACGGCGGCTGGTGCGGCAGGGGCCGCCGGTAGTAGACGTGGGTCTGGATGCCCTGCTCGCCGAGGTGGGCGGCGAGCTCGTCGCGCCGTTCGGCGAGCAGGCAGTAGACGTAGTAGCAGCGCCCCTCGCGGCCGGGCGGCGGGGGCACGACACCGCGCTCAGCCAGTGGGGTGAAGCGTCCGGTGTAGTACGCGGCGATCTCGGCCCGCCGGTCGAGGCGGGCGGCCAGTCCCGGGAAGCGGTGCAGCTGGAACGCGGCCTGGATCTCGTCGAAGCGGCTGTTGTACCCGATGCGGTGGTGCAGGAAGCGGTTCGTGCCGTCCTGGCCGTGGTTGCGCAGCATCCGCACCGTCCGGCCGAGCCCGGGATCACCGGTGACGACGACGCCGCCCTCCCCCGGCATCCCGAACGTCTTCACCTGGACGAACGAGAACAGGCCGGCGTCACCCCAGGTGCCCGCGGGCCGGCCGGCCAGCACCCCGCCCTGGGCCACCGCCGAGTCCTCGATCAGCCGGACACCGTGCGCCCGGGCGACCTCCCGCAGGCGCGGCATGTCGGCCATGACGGAGAACATGTGCGCGGGCACGATCGCCTTCGTCCGGTGCGTGACGAGCCGGCCGGCCTCGTCCGGGTCGACGACCATGGTGTGCGGCCGGATGTCGGCGAACACCGGTGTCGCGCCGAGGTTGACCACGGTCTCGGCCAGCGGGGCGCAGCCGAAGGCGGGCACCACGACCTCGTCGCCGGGCCCGATGTCCATCGCGTGCAGGATCAGCGTCAGGGCCGAGGTGCCGCTGCCGCACGCGATCACGTCGGCGCAGCCGAGTTCCGCGCGCAGCAGCCGTTCCAGCCGGGCGGTGTGCTCGCCGAGGATGAACCGCTGCTCCGGCGCGATCCCGATCTCGCGCACCAGCCGCAGCAGCACGGCGCGATCGGCCTCGAACAGGTCGGGGGCGAAGAACGGCACCCGGTAGCCGGTCATGCGCACCGCCCCTCGTAGAACTCGCCGATCGCCGCGCACACCTGCTCGACCTGCTCCACGCGCAGGTCCGGGTACAGGGGCAGGGCCAGGGCCCGGCGGCAGGCCGCCTCCGCGTGCGGGAAGTCGCCTTCCCGGTGCCCGAGCTCGGCGAAGCACGGCTGCAGGTGCAGCGGACGCGGGTAGTAGGTCTCGGTGCCGATGCCCCGCGCGGCGAGGAAGGCGGCCAGTTCGTCGCGCCGTTGCGCCTCGACGAGGTAGACGTAGTACACGGACTCGTCGCCGGGCCCGTCCCGGACCACCTCGGGACAGCGGATTCCGGGCACGTGCGCCAGGCGTTCGGCGTAGGCCGCGGCGAGTTCCGCGCGCCGGTCGATGTCGGCCTCCAGCCGGGTGAGCTTCGCCAGCAGCACCGCCGCCTGGATGTCGTCCATCTTGCTGTTGACGCCGCTGAGTTCGGTGGTGTTGGCGATGCCCGGGAAGTGGCCGAGAGTCTGCCCGCCGCGGCCGTGGTGCCGCAGCGCCGCGGTCCGCCGCGCGATCTCCGGGTCGGCGGTGAGCACCGCGCCGGCGTCCCCCAGCGCTCCCAGCGTCTTGCTCGGGAAGAAGGACAGCACACCGCCCGCGCCGTGCAGTCCCGCGTGCACCCCGCCCTGCCGCATGCCGATGGCTTCGGCGCTGTCCTCGACGACGGTGAGCCCGTGGCGGGCGGCGACGGCGGTGATCGCGGCCATGTCGGCCATCTGGCAGAACAGGTGCACCGGCATCGCGAACCGCACGTCCCGGTCCGCCACGGCGGCCAGGGATTCGCCGGTCATCGCGTAGGTCCGCGGGTCGACGTCGGTGAACACCAGCCGCCCGCCGGCCAGCACGACGGCCGACGCGGTCGCGACGAACGACATCGCGGGCACGGCGACCCGGTCGCCGGGGCGCAGCCCGGCCGCCCGCAGCAGCAGCACCAGCGCGTCGGTCCCGCTGTTGACGCCGATCACGTGCGGCGCGCCGGTGTAGCCGGCGAGCTCGCGTTCGAGCGCTGCCACGCTCGCGCCGTGGGAGAACTTGCCGTTGTCGAAGACCGCCTCGATGTTGTGGTTGATCCGGGGCCACAGCCGGTCGAAAGTGCCGGCCTGGGAGAAGAACGGAATTCGAGTACCAGCGGTCTTCGATAACTCAGCGTATCTGGAATGCGGCATTCGGCCAGTCCCCTCGGGCAGGCGGATCACGTTTGCTGCCAACGAAGGCGACCGTAGCCGAGCGGGTGGGGCACCGGAAGGACCTGAACCCGAAGGCCGCGTTCATTTCACCCTATGTAGCCACAGGACCGGCGCGCGGTTGACGGGATTCCGGTCGTGCAGCAGCATCGGCTTCCGGCCACAGTGGACGGCCCGAGCCGGGAGACCCACGGTCGGCGAAAGTCCCTCCGAGACGAGGAAAACCATGGCACTGCACACGTTCGTGGTCGGTTTCGGCCGCGCGGGCGGCGGTCTGCACCTGCCGGTGGTCCGCAAACTCCGCGCGGACGCGCGGGCCGCGGAAGTGCTGGGCACGGCACCGATCGTGGTGTTCGACCCCGCCACGCCTCCGCGGCACACGGACGATGTGCTCGCCGTGCCGTCCATCGCCGCCGCGGGGGAACTCCTGGACCCGCGGCGGACCGTCGTCCACGTCTGCGTGCCCCCGCGGGAACGGCCGGCGGTCGTGCGGCGGCTGGCCCGGGCCGGTTTCACCAAGGTGGTGCTGGAAAAACCACTCGCCTGCCACCGCGCGCACGCCGACGACATCGCCGGCACGGTGCTCCGGCACGGGATGGACGCCGTCGTCGTCGCGCACTGGCACAGCGCCCGCCTCACCGCGCGGTTGGCTCGCCTGATCCGCTCCGGCGACCACGGCCCGCTGCGCGCCATCACCCTGCGCCAGCACAAACCCCGGCTCGAGCGGTCACTGCGCGCCGGGGCGGGCGACACCGCCTTCGACGTCGAGGTGCCCCACGGGCTCGGCCTGGCCCTGTCCCTGGCCGGCCCGGCCTCGCTCACCGGCGCCTCCTGCACCGCGGCGCGCTGCGACGGCAGGCGCCTGCCCTGGCTCGGCTCGGCGGAGCTGGTGCTGCGCCACGACAGCGGGGTGCGCACCCACCTGGCCTCCGATCTCACCGCGCCGATCCGCCAGCGCAGCATCACGCTGCGGTTCGACGACGCGACGGTCACCGGCCACTACCCGGTCAGCGCCGAGGACTCCCACGCGCGGCTGACCGTGCGCGGGCGCGCCGGGCGCTCCCAGGAGGTGTTCCGCGACGACGCGCTGACCGCCTTTCTCGGCGCGGCCTACCGGTACTTCGCCGGGCTGGGCGCCCCTCCCAAGGGCGCGGACCTCGGCCGTCACGCGGAGATCGTCCGGATCCTCACCGAAGCCAAGGAACGCTGCGGCGTGCCCGGTCCCCCGCCGGATCCCCGGATCGAGATGCCCAGAACGGAGACACACTGTGCCACTTCGGCAGCAGGCCACGACACCGCCGTCTGAACCGGTGCGCCTGGCGGGCATCGGCGACGAGGCCGCCCCGGACATCGCCGGGCAGGCGGCGGCCGTGCGCCGCCTCGGCTGGACGGCGCTGGAGCTGCGCACCGTCGACGGCATCCCGGTCGCCGCCCTGGACGCCCACCGGGTGCGCTCGATCCGGGACGAGCTGGACCGCGCCGGGATCCACGTCGTGTGCCTCGATTCGCGTATCGGCGGCTGGGCCCGCCCGGTCAGCACCGGGTTCGCCACCGAGCTGGCCGAACTCGACACCCTGATCGGGCACGGTGCGATCCTCGCCGTGCGCGCCATCCGGATCATGTCCTACCCCAACGACGGGCTGCCGGAAACCCGCTGGCGCGCCACCGTCGTCGACCGCGTCCGCCAGCTCACCGACCGCGCGGCCGGGGCCGGCTTCGTGCTGCTGCACGAGAACTGTTCCGGCTGGGCCGGGCAGTCGGCCGAGCGCGCGCTCGACCTGCTGGCCGCGGTCGGCAACCCCGCGCTGCGGCTGCTGTTCGACACGGGCAACGGCGTCGCCCACGGCTACGACGGGCTGTCGATGCTCGCCGAGCTGGTGCCCCACGTCGCCCACGTGCACGTCAAGGACGGCGTCGCCACCCCGGAGGGGCCGCGGTTCACGCTGCCCGGCGACGGCGACGCGCGGGTCGCCGACTGCCTGCGCCTGCTGCTGGACCACGGCTACCGCGGCGCGGTGTCGCTGGAACCGCACCTGGCGGTGGCCCCGCACGCGGGGCGGGTCGTCGCCGGCGCGGACGGCGTGGCCCGCTTCGTCGAGGCGGGACGCCGCCTCGACGCGCTGGTCCACGAGCCGGCCCGGCGGGCGGTGGCGGGGTGACGGCGGCGCCGAGCACCGCGCCGCCGCTCACCGCGCGGGACACCGAACTGCTGCTGACCCTGCTGCGGCTGCCCACGGTGAGCCCGCTGGAGGCGCCCGGTGAGCAGCCGATGCTGTGGGAGGCGCAGCGGGTCTACGCGGCCGTCGCACGGGAGTCCGGGTTCCGGGTGCTGCACCACGGCAGCGCCGATCCGGCCGTGCTGCGGCGCGACGACGTGCCGCGGGCCGTCCGCGGTCGTCCGGCGGAGTTCCTGGCCACCCAGCCGAACCTGGTCCTGCGGCTCGGTCCCGCGCTGCCCCGGTCCGCGACCGTCATGTTCAACGTGCACTTCGACACCGTCGCCGGCGCACCGCCGGTGACCTTCGACGGCCACCGGGTCACCGGCCGCGGCGCGGTGGACGCCAAGGGACAGGCCGTGGCCGTGCTGGCCGGGATCCGGGCGGCGCGCGCCGCCGACCCGCGCATCGGCCGCGACGTCGCGGTGCTCGTCCAGGCCGTGTCCGGCGAAGAGGGCGGCGCCCTGGGCTGTTTCGGTACGCGCCCGCTGGTGGAGGCGGGGTACGTGGGGCGGCTCAACGTCTTCTGCGAGCCGACCGGGTCCCGTTACCTGTGCCGCGCGACGGCGTCGATGACCGCGGAGCTGCGCGTCGCCGGCCTGGACGCGATCGACGACCGGCCGGGTGCCGGGCACAACGCCACCGTCCTGCTGGGTTTCCTCGCCCAGCACCTGGCGGGTGCGGTCGCGGGCGAGCCAGGGGCGGCGGTGTGCGTGGCCGGGTTGCACACCGGTGACCAGCACAACCGGGTCTACGGGACGGGCCGGCTGCTGCTCAACATCGGTTATCCGTCCGTCCACACGGGACGGCGGCTGGAGGGCGCCGTGGAGCGGGCCGTGCGTGGCGGGCTGGCGGAGTTCCGGTCGCGGTTCGCCGCCCAGCCCGGGCTGGCCCGGACCGCCGTGGACGCCGCCGCGATCACGACCCTGGTCTGGCACAAGCGCCGGCTGCCCTGCCTGGCGCAGGACGAGACCGCGGTCGCCGCCCTGTGCCGGGCCGCCGGGCTGGCCCCCTGGCCCGCCGCGGATCCGGCGTTCACCTGCGACGCCATCTGGATGGACGGGGTTCCCGGCGCCGCGACCGTCGTGCTCGGCGCCGGCTCGCTGGACGCCAACCACGCCCACGCCGACGGCGAATACGCCGAGCTGGCCGATCTGGCCGGGTTCGCCGGTGCCGTCGCCCGCCTGCTGACCTGCTTCGCCGACGAGGAGACCACCCCGTGACCGTGACCGTCCCCTACCCCGCCCTGCGCACCTTCGTCACCGGGCAGTTCACCGCGCACGGCGTGCCGCCTCGGCGAGCCGCGCTCGCCGCCGACGCCCTGTGCCACGGCGACCTGACCGGGGCCGGCTCGCACGGCGTGTTCAACCTCGCCCGGCTGTACCTGCCCCTGCTGCGCGACGGGCGGGCCGACCCGGCCGCGGAGCCGCGCGCGGTGCGGGACACCGGCCCGTGCGTCCTGCTGGACGCCTGCCGCGCGCTGGGCCTGTGGTCGGCCGCGGAAGCGATGGACCTCGCGGTCGTGCGGGCACGGCGGTACGGCGTCGGCCTGGTGTCGGTCCGGGGCGGCACGCACCTCGGCTGCGCCGGTTTCGCCGCGTTGCGCGCCGCTTCGCGCGGCATGGTCGGCGTCGTGGCGAGCAACTGCGGCGGGCAGCGCATCGCCCGGCCACCGGGCGGCGCGGTGGCGATGCTCGGCACCAACCCGCTCGCCGTGGCCGCGCCCGCGGTCGAGGACCACCCGTTCCTGCTCGACATGAGCACGACGGTGGTGCCGACCGGCCGGGTGCGGCTCGCGGCGGCCGCCGGTGAGCCCGTCCCGGCCGGCTGGCTCGCCGACGACTCCGGGCGCGAGGTCACCGACCCGGCCGCCTTCGACCGTGGCGAGGCGCACCTGCGCTGGCTCGGCGGCACCCCCGAGCTGGGTGTCTACAAGGGATTCGGCCTGGGCCTGGTGGTCGAGCTGCTGGCCGCCGCGGTGTCCGGGGCCGGGCTCGGCCCCGGTCCCGCCGCGCTGCGGGGCGATGGCCGGCCCTCCGGACGCGACGACGACATCGGCTTCCTGCTGATGGCGGTCGCTCCCCTGCACACCGGGTTCGGCGAGACGGCGCGGTCGCTGTTCGGCGCCCTGCTGGCCTGTCCGCCCGCCGACCCGTCGGCGCCGGTGCGCTACCCCGGCTGGCCGGAGGCGGAGCGGGCGCGGCGCCGCCGCCGCGAGGGGGTCCCCCTGCCCGGTCCCGTGTACGACGAGCTCGCCGCGCTCGGGTTCGGCCGGGTGGCGGTGACCGGCTGATGCGGCTGGGCGTGGTCGGCCTCGGCGTGATCTCCAAGTTCTACCTCGCCGCGGCGCGCCGGCGGCCCGACGTGACCCTCGCCGCGGTGTGCGACCTGCGCGCCGCCGCGCTCGAACCGCACGCGGGTGTGGTGGGCACCTACCGGGACCACCGGGCGATGCTGCGCGAGGCCGGGCTGGACGGTGTCGTCGTGACCACGCCGAACGACACCCACGCGCCGGTGTGCCGGGACGCGCTGGCCGCCGGTGTCGCGGTGTGCGTGGAGAAACCGCTCGCCCACCGGCTCGCCGACGGCCGCGACCTGCACCGGGCGGCGCGCGCCACCGGGGTCCCCCTGTTCACCGCGTTCCACCGGCGCTACAACTCGGCGGTGACGGCGCTGCGGGCCGGGCTGTCCGGCGGCCCGGCCGCGGCGGGGCTGACAGTCCGCTACTGGGAGCGGATCGAGGACCACGTCGGCGCGGACCGCTGGTACCTCGATCCGCGCCGCTGCGGCGGGGGCTGCGTCGCCGACAACGGGCCCAACGCCTTCGACCTGGTCCGGCTCCTGCTCGGCGAGGTCACCGTCACCGGCGCCGGCATCCGGCGGGACGCGCGCGGGATCGACCGCGCGGCGCGCGTCGAGCTGCGCAGCCGGGACGGTGTTCCCGCCGTGGTCGAGCTGGACTGGTCCTACCCCGGCGAGGTGAAGGACGTCGAAGTCCGGCTGCGCGACGGCACGGTGCGGCGCGCCGACATGCTGGCCGGGCACCCGGGGTTCAAGGAGTCGCTGTGGCACGAGTACGCCGGGGTCCTCGGCGCGTTCACCGCGGCGGTGGCGGGCGGCTCCCGCGACGACGGCGGGCTGGCCGCGCTCGAGCTCGTCGAGCAGACCTACCACCGCGCGAACCGGTACCAGGAGGCACCATGACCGATCCACGGGACGAGAACGGTCCGAAGAGGACAGTGCAGGGCAGGCTGGTGAAGGTGCTGCGCCACCGCCGGGACGAGCGTGGCATGTCGCTGGAACCCCACACCGCGCGGTGCGTCCGCGAGGGTGAGGTGCACGAGCTGGTGACGACCGACCACACGGAAACGGCCCCCGGCAGCCGGATCGACCGCGTCGGTTTCCTCGGCTTCGCCGAACTCACCTGCGGCGGCGTGATCGACCGGGACGACCCGGTGTGGATCGGCGAGCGGCTGGTGGGCCGGGTGCTCGGCTTCGACTCCTGCCACTTCCCCAACCACTACAACATCCTCATCCACGTGCCCAGCCCGCTGACCGGGACCGAGCTGGGACTGCGCCCGGAGCTGCCGGTGCGCTTCGGCTCCGGCGAGGCGGGCACGTGATCCGGCCGGGACGCGGGTCCCGGCCGGACCGTCCGCGGCCGCTCAGCCCAGCAGAGCGACGTCCAGCTCACCGAAGTGGAACTTGCGCACGGCGCCGAGCAGTTCGTCGGCGGACAGCTCGCCGCTGTGGTCGGCGTCGATCCGGTCGAACGCCGATTTGGCCTGGGAATCCGGCACTCCCACGGCGGTGAGCCACACCGCGAACTCCTCGCGGCTGATCTTGCCGTCGGCGTTCTTGTCGCACAGGCCGACGATCGCCTGCACGACCGGACGCATCAACCGGTTGAACCCGGACTCGCCCTCCTGGAAGATCAGCTTCTCGGTCGCCTGCATGAACTGCTGCTCGGTGATCTGCTGCGAGCCCGACTGCTGCACCAGGTAGTCGTGCAGCCCCCGGAACGACTCCGCCAGCGCCTTTCCCGCGCCGGTGCCGGTCGAGGAACCGAACGCGCGGGCGATGCGCTCGGCCTCCTGCTCGAAGTCGGAGCGGTCGAGCACGCCGTCGGAGTTGGCGTCCCACTTGTCGAATCGTTGTTTGAGCCTGTTGTCCACCACGGGTGCGCCCATGTCGATGCACTTCCTTCCTCGGTTTTTCGCGACAGCCACCGGCGGGGCGCCGGTGACCGCTCGTCCGGTCCACACCGGACGGAGTGTGGGTCGGCCCGGGCGGCTCAGAGCCGCCGGACCCGCTCGCCGGCCACCTTTCCCCTGGTGTCCAGCAACAGCCGGGCGTGCCGGGCGAGCATGGCGGGCCGGTAGGCGCGGTGGTCCTGCAGGCGCACCGCGAGGTCCGCGGCCGCGAGCGCCCCGGGCAGGTCCCGGGCGCGCGGCACGCCTACGCCGTCCACCGCGTAGGCGGGCACCAGCGGGTCGTGGTAGCTCACGACGGCACCGTGGTCCCGCAACCGCCGCACCAGCGGCGCCGCGGGTGACTCCCGGGTGTCGGGCACGTCCGGTTTGTAGGCGACGCCCAGCAGCAGCACGCGCGCCCCGCGCACCGGCACCCCGCGCTCGGCGAGCATGGCCCGCGCGCGGTCCGCGACGTAGCCGGGCATCATGCGGTTGGCCCGCTGCGCCGCCGCCAGCACGCCGAAGGTGAACCCGTCGGCCGCCGCCCGCTCGGCCAGGTAGACCGGGTCGACCGGGATGCAGTGACCGCCGACGCCCGGCCCCGGCGTGAAGGACGCGAACCCGAACGGTTTGGTGCCGGCGCAGTGGATCACGTCCCACACGTCGACCCCGATGCCCGCGCAGTACCGCGCGAACTCGTTGACGAGCGCGATGTTGACGTAGCGGTAGGTGTTCTCCAGCAGCTTGGCCAGTTCCGCCTCGCGCGTGCCCTTCGCCACCACCACCTCGTCGACGAACCGGCCGTAGAACGTGGCGCAGTGCTTGGCGCACAACGGGGTGCAGCCGCTGACGATCTTCGGGGTGTTGCCGATGCCGAAGCGCGGGTTGCCCGGATCCACCCGCTCCGGGGAGTACCCGAGGTGGAAGTCCTCGCCGGCGACGAGCCCGCTCCGCTGCTCGAGCACCGGCCGGACGAGTTCCTCGGTGGTCCCGGGGCGGGTGGTCGATTCGAGCACCACGAGCATCCCGGGGCGCAGCCGGGCGGCGACGGTCCCGGCCGCCGCCCGGACGGCGCCGAGGTCGGGGGCGCCGTCGCCGTCCAGCCCGGTGGGCACGCAGATCACCACCACGTCCGCGTCGGCGAGGATCCGCGGGTCGGCCGAGGCCCGGAAGCCCGCGGCGCGCAGGGCGCGCACGGCGGCGTCCGATACGTCGGGCACGTGCGAACGGCCCGCGTTGAGCCGGGCCACCACGGCGGGGTCGGTGTCGAACCCGGCCGTGGACAGGCCCGCGGTGTGCGCCTGCCACAGCAACGGCAGGCCGGTGTACCCGACGCCGACGACGGCGAGGTCCACGCGCCGGCTCATTCGACCGAGAAGCTACCGGTCAACGGGGCCACGTGGGTGCCGAATCCGGGTTGCACGATCAGGCTCGGCGTCAGGCACAGCGGATCACCGTAGGTCCGCACCGTCGCGTCGGTCAGGTTGACCAGCACGTGCGAGGCCACTGGCAGCTTGTGACAGCCGCTCGGGTCCTCGTAAACGGTGAGCTGCTGGAATTCGGTTTCGAAAACGACGACCCGGCCGGTCGCCGCGGCCGCGGTCCCGGCCCCGGAAATGACCGCCGGAATAGCCAGCGCCACTGCCGCGGCAGCCATGACAATGCGACGCATGAATTGTCCTTTCCCATTGCGGAACCTTCGCCGTGGAGCGTATCCAGCGAATTTCTGCGGCGTAAGACGCGGACCGGGGGTCGGCACTGGACGAGTGAGCAGATCAGTTCGACCGGGTCCGCGGCACTCGCGGTCACTCACCGACCGCCATCGCCTTTTCCCGGTGGTGGGAGCGCGCGGTCCGGGCGGCACGCCACCCCGCACCGTCGATCACGCTGTGTGACTAACCCCGGGGCCGCACCGCGCCGGAGAGCGCCCCGACGGTGACGGTCATGACCAGCACCCCCAGCACCGCGATCACCGCCGCGGTGCGGGCCGGTGCCGCGAGGGGACCGGTGTTGTCCCGCCGCGTGGCCACCGGCCACGACGGCCAACGCGTTCGTCTCCGCCGCCGCGGGCGCCGTGAACCCGCGGCACCGCTCCAACAT